>NZ_JAPZQJ010000077.1:0-31109 GCF_027530405.1 Microcystis sp. LE19-41.2A
ACCCTTATATAGAAAAGCATTTAGCGATTTTTGTCAATTGTTTTTGCTCTAGAGCGAACTAATCAATTAAGTCTCTTGCCAGATAAGGATTTAGTCGATTTATGCCCCCCTATCGAACCATACCAAGTAACGAAGAACCCCGATTCTTAATGTGTAAAATGTGTAAGAGGAAGAGACGCAAAAAATAAACCCCCTCAACTGACTAAATGAAGGGGGTTATGATATTATTCCAATAGGAAGGGATAGATAGGGTTATAGCCATGAGTATTGATATCTCCGATGAAATTCTCAGTGCAACACGCATGACTGAAGCTGAGATGAGGCAGGAAATTGCGGTCATGCTCTTTCAAAAAGAGAAGCTCACCCTTGCTCAAGCGAGTCGATTTGCAGGAATGAATCGTATTGCTTTTCAACACCTACTTGCAAGTCGTCAAATTCCGGTACACTACGATGTCGAAGATTTTGAACAGGATATTAAGAACTTGCGGGAGATGGGCAGATTGTGATCGTTGTCAGTGATACATCCCCTATCAACAATCTTGCCGCCATTAATCAACTTCATCTGCTACAACAACTTTACGAAATAGTTTTTATTCCCGAAGCAGTTTATCGAGAATTAACTGAGCCTGATTTTCCGGTAGCAGGTTCAATAGAAGTCCAAACCTTAGATTGGATTCAAACTCGAACGGTAACTAACCGCACAGTGATTGAAGCTCTTGAGTCGTGAACTAGATAAGGGAGAAGCTGAGGCTATTGCTTTGGCACTTGAGTTGGGAGCGGATCAAGTTTTGATTGATGAGCGTCGTGGTCGTAGGATTGCTGCTAGACTTAATCTTCGATACACAGGAATTCTGGGCATTTTGGTTGAGGCGAAGAATCGAGGGTTAATCTCTGAGGTGAAACCCTTGCTAGACGCTTTGATTGATCGAGCAGGATTTTGGGTTGCTGCAGCTTTATACAGCAGTGTTTTACAGATTGTTGATGAAGAAAAAAATAAACCCACTCAAGATTGAATGAAGGGGTATTTATGGTATTTTTAGAGGCAATTTAGCCTACTTTTGTGGTTTCTTTTTCGGTGGATTTGGATGGTTTTAGTTGGCGCTTCAGGGTTGCACCTGCGCCGAGAGTGCCGAGCGCCAGGAGGCTTAAAATAGAAGAAGGCTCTGGTGCAGATTTTGCAGCTAACACTATTATACCAGCATCATTTATTCCAGTAGTGAACGTGGAGACAGCACCAGGTACATGAATAGTCCTGAAACTTCCTTGACTATATAGGAAACCACGGGCACTTAAGGATGAGGGGCGTTCCGGTACATTTACTCCCACAATATCTCCCAAGTTATTTATATCATAAATAAATGTTTCTCCTTCACCCGGTAAGTTGATGGCACTGAAAGTATTGTTTCTCAAAATAAATCCATGTGCGTTTCCTTCGCTGTCATAGTAGTCACCGACAATTTCACGATTATTGTTTATTTCACTAACAAATGTGTTAGTAGCACTAGGGACATCAATAAGAGAAAAAATACCTTCACTAAATAGGTAACTACGAACTGTTTGAGTGTCACTGTCGAAGTATTGACCTACTATATCGCCCAAGTCATTACTGCCAGCAATAATACTGTCACTGAACGGTGTATTAAAAGTTGTAAATGCACCACTATTAAAAATAAAACCATGGAATACACTATTACTATCTAAGTAACTTCCTACAATCTGTCGAAGATTATTTATATCTTGAGGTGTGGTTTCGATAGAACCAGGAAAGTTTAAAATATTTAAGTCACCTTGTGGACTTCTATAGAAGCCTTGGTTGGGTGTGTTGTTAGAATTGAAATAACCGACAATATCGCCATTATTATTGATGGATGTCGCAAAAGTTTCAGTTGCATTAGGTACTCGAAAGCAGTCAAAAGTATCCCCTACTAAGATACAACTTTGTGTTGTTAAGGCATTAGCTTGAGCAGTCAATCCCATCGCAGTTGCTACCCCTGCTAACAGAATTGGTGTTACTAACCTAATTTTGAACACAATCACCTAATTACCTCCCTGATCTTTATTTGATGTATACAGTGCGATCTCGCTCTAGCACCCAGGTTAAGCAACAGCCCAACCCAACACCAAAGGGAGATAGCAGAAGCATACACACTCCCCCCCACAACTGTATCAAAAGCTACAATTTAATAAATCTTTATATTTCTCTCCCTAGCTTAGGGGTTGACAGAGCAGGGAGTCTCAGGTGTTTTCCGTTGTTTTACTCCTTCTCAGACGAACTATCCTCTTTCTTGAGTTATTGTGGCGCGGTATGTCGGATTCGTCTTTGCGTTCATCTCTGTCTCGAAGTTGTTGAAGCAGATTCTCTATTTTGTTATAATTAGTGTCATTCGTTCGGTTTTGGGAGGGAAAAATATTCCGACACTTGCACAACTCTTGCAATGTTATACCCTATCTTGTTGGGCAACAAGGTTTTATTTACCAATTAACTTAATAAGATTGGATGATCGTACTAAAAATATTTTCATGTTAATTGGTGAAGGTATTGAGATTGAAATTAAACCTAATGGACAATGGATAAAATGAATCAAAAACCTAATTTTAAAACTATGACATCTCAAGAATTAAAAAGTTATGTATTATCTCATCGTGAGGATGACGAGGCTTTTTATGCTTATGTAGATAAGGTAAATGAAAGAAAAGATCGAGTAGTTTATCCACCTTTAAACTCCTTAGAAGATCTGGAAAAATATCCCGAAGTTATTGAACAAATGCGTCAAGATTCCCGTCATAATTTTCAGCAAAATGAGTTAACTTAGATACAGTGCGATCGCACTCTCTCGCAGTCAGGTCAAGCAATAGCCCAACCCAAGACAGAAGGAGGATAACAGCACAGCACACACCCCCCACAACTGTATCAAAAGCTACAATTTATAAATCTTTACATTTCTCTCCCTGACGAGCTATCCACCATGAAACCCATCCTCAACGCCCAGATGATTTCGGAAGTTAGAGGACAACCAGAATCACGACCAATATCAACGGACGGGACTCAACTGCCCCAGTTCAACGCTCACTGCATCAAAGCGATTGTCCCCAGGGCGATAGGAGAGAATTTCCAAGCCAATCGGCTCGCCACTGGTGGAATCCTTAATCAGAATCACCCCATCCCCCAGTTCAGTACAAATCTGCTCCTTTCTGGGTTGCTGCCAGAAGACAGTCAGTAATTCCGTTTCCGGTTCATAGAAAACTTTTACTTGAGCCATAGCATTTCCCCTTCTTTAATCCCATCGGTTTGGTAGGCAGTAATCAAGAACCCATCTCCATTCAAACGCCGAGCCACTGCCACAACCCAACGTTTTTCCTGTCGCTGGCGATAAAATAGCAGCACCCCAGCATCGTGGCTACTGCGTCGAATTTCATCTGGTGAAGCTAGGGTAAGGGTCACTAATTCCTCCAACTCCTCAAGGTCAGGATGTTTGCCCATTAGCCTCTGCCAATAACCTTCTGAAGTTCTAACTGTAAATCCCAAAGGGGTAACAACTTCAAATTTCATTCCCAATCATGGATAGGATTCTCGTTTCGGTGTTCGATAAATATAGTGGTCGTGTTGCCGATGCTCAATCTTCAATTCCTGAATCTACAAGACAATTGGCAATGAGTTGGTCAAATTGCTCCCAATCTTCACTATCCCATGATGAATTATCATTTGATGTAGTATTTTGAGCGGATTCGATAAAGGTAATAATAACCGATTCTCCATACAACCACACATACTATCCCCCGTAACTGTATTTTAAGCTACAATTTAATAAATCTTTACATTCCTCCCTTCAGATTTTGGGGTTTTTGGGGAGTTCAAGAGCTTGGACTTGTACAATAAAGTTGTACAAGTCCCCAAAGACCAAGCAAATTAGTGCTGAAAGCTTGAGGATTACAACTTTTCTCCTGTGGGTTCTAGACATCAACCTAAAAGTCGGCACTTAAAGGGGTACGGGGGAAAGGAATCACATCGCGAATATTGGTCATTCCCGTCATGAATTGTACCAGACGCTCGAATCCTAAACCAAAACCAGCGTGGGGAACGGAACCGTAGCGACGCAGCTCTAAATACCACCACAAATCATCGGGATTCATTCCCTGTTCCTGCATTCTTTGGATTAATACATCTAATCGTTCTTCCCGTTGGGAACCGCCGATAATTTCGCCGATCTTGGGCGCTAAAATATCCATAGCGGAAACGGTTTTATTACTGTCATCTAGACGCATATAAAAAGCTTTGATTGTCTTGGGATAATTGGTGACAATCACGGGTTTTTTAAATAGTTCTTCCGCTAGATAACGTTCGTGTTCTGACTGTAAATCTACGCCCCATTCTACGGGAAACTCGAACTGACGATCGGCTTTTTCTAATAACTCGATCGCTTCACTGTAGGTAATCCGTCCAAACTCACTATTAACGATATTCTCGGCCGTACTTAACACCGTTTTATCGATACGTTCGTTAAAAAACTGCAAATCTTCGGGACAATTTTCTAAAACGAATTTAAAGATATATTTCAGAAAAGCTTCCGCTAAATCCTGATCTCCTTCCAAGTCACAAAAAGCCATTTCCGGTTCCACCATCCAAAACTCGGCCAGATGACGGGAAGTATTAGAATTTTCGGCGCGAAAAGTCGGGCCAAAAGTGTAAACATTAGATAAAGCCATGGCCATTACTTCCGCTTGTAATTGTCCACTGACGGTTAAATAGGCCCGTTTACCAAAGAAATCCTCGGCAAAATTGGCGGGTTTTTTTAAATCTAAACTGGTGACAGTAAATAATTCTCCCGCACCTTCGCAGTCGTTAGCGGTAATAATGGGAGTATGTACCCAAATAAAGCCCTTTTCTTGGAAAAAAGTGTGTATAGCGGTGGCGCAAGCGTTTCTAACCCGCATTACTGCTCCTAGGGTGTTGGTTCTTGCTCGCAGATGGGCAATAGTTCTTAGGAATTCAAAGGAATGACGTTTCTTTTGTAGGGGATAATCCGGGGGACAGTCACCATAAAGGGTGATTTCGGCCGCTTTTAACTCGATATTTTGCCCTTTACCCGGGGAAAGAACCAAATTTCCCGAAACAGCGATCGCTGTTCCCGTACTAATTGTCTTTAGTACATTTTCATAATCGGGTAAAGTCGGTTCGAGGATAACTTGTAAGTTGGCCAGGGATGAGCCATCATTAACTTCCAGGAAAGTAAATTCTTTTAATTCTCGTTTTGTTCTCACCCAACCCTGCACGGTGACGGATTGATCGGGTTGTCCTGTTTGAAAGATTTCCTTGATTCTGGTAGTCATCGCTTATCCCTATGTTAGAACCAAAGAGTATTTTAACTGAATGTCAGCAAAAGTCCCTCGCTTTTATGGACTTCTGCTGACTTTGTATATAGACAATTCTCGAAAACCCTGTTATCATAGTTATAGTTTCTTGATAACTCTTATGTACAAAGCGTACAAATTCAGACTTAAGCCTAATACCGAGCAAGAAATAGCCTTAGCAAAAAGCTTTGGCTGTTGTCGTTGGTTTTGGAATTATTCCCTGAATTTATGCCAAGAAACCTATAAAACCACAGGAAAAGGACTGACACGAAACTATATTCAGGGACTATTGCCTAGTCTCAAAAAAGAATATGAGTGGTTGACAGATGCTTATTCTCAGTGTTTACAGGTTGTTGCTTTGAACTTATCCCAAGCTTATCAAAATTTCTTTGAGAAACGAGCTAGATTACCAAGATTCAAATCCAAACATGGTAAACAATCAATTAGCTATCCAGCTAAGGTTAAATTTGAAGGTGACTACCTCAAATTACCGGGTAAAGTTGGATTAGTTTATTGTGTTCGTCATCGGGAATTTGCAGGAACAATTAAAACCGTTACTATCTCAAAAAACCCAGACGGTAAATACTACGCTTCTATTTTAGTTGATGACGGGCAATCTCCCCTGCCCCCCTTGATAAGGGGGGTGCCGAAGGCGGGGGGATCTACCCTTGATAAGGGGGGTGACGAAGGCGGGGGGATAGATGGAAAAGCCATAGGAATTGATTTAGGATTAACTCATTTTTGTATTACCAGTAATGGTAGTAAATATGATAATCCTAGACATTTAGCCAAACATCAACGTAATCTAAAAAGGAAACAACAAAAGTTATCGCGTAAAAAGAAAGGCAGTAACAACCGTCAAAAAGCTAGAGGTAAAGTAGCTAAAGTTCACTCTAAAATCTCAAGATGTCGTGAGGATTTTCTCCACAAGCTATCCCGTAAGATAGTTAACGAAAACCAAGTTATTGCGGTAGAAAATCTCAATGTCAAAGGCATGGTACGCAATCATAATTTAGCTAAGGCTATTAGTGATTGTAGTTGGGGAATGTTTTGTACAATGCTTAAATACAAGGCAGAATGGGAGGGAAAAACCTATATTGAAGTTGATAGGTTTTTCCCTAGTTCTAAGACTTGTCATGTCTGTCTGAATCAAGTGGGTAGTTTGCCGCTTGATGTTAGAATATGGACTTGTGAACATTGCAAAACAATCCATGACCGGGACATAAATGCGGCGATAAATATCAGAGATGAAGCCTTACGGATATTGTCGTTAGGAACTAGCGATACTGCCTATAGAGGGGATATAAGACCAAAAGCTGGGCGTAAGTCCGTCTTGAGGCAATCCCCCGTGAAATAGGAAGCTCTCAAAGACCTTGAGAGTAGTTCACGATAGAAGGTTCAGATCAGGCTAAAATCAATCTCGAACAGGTGTCATGCTTCTGGTGGAAAAATTATTAAGTAAGCCCAAAAGCCGTAAATTAGCGATTTTTTTGGCTTTTATCGGCAGCATTCTCGCTTTACCCTTTCCTATCGCCGGTATTCATAAATTCTATCTCGGTCAACCTCTCTGGGGAATTATTTATCTTCTGCTCTGGCAAACTCCGATTCCCCGGGTGGCTTGCGCGATCGATGCAGTGTGGTATTTAATCCAAGATAACCAATTTTTGGCTAACTATTTTCCCACTGCCACCGCTGCTGCCACTGTCCCCAGTTTAGAGCCTAAACAAGTAGAGGCGATCGGGGCAGCTTTAAGGGAATTAGAGCGCCTCCGGCAAGAAGGATTAATTTCTGAGTACGAATTTGAAGAAAAACGGCGACAACTACTATAATGACACCGCAAAACTGGTTAGGGCGCACTTTTAACCCTTTAAAAGCCAAAATTAGCAATGATCCCTATTATCGCTTTCGTTCCCTCGATGAGATCGCTATGGCGGCGCAATTGGGCATTAAAATTAATGTCAGTCAAGCGGGTGTGGATGATTGGCTGCGATTGCCGGGGATATCCATCCATCAAGCGCGAATGTTGGTGGAATTGTCGGGTATGGGGGTAGAATTGCTTTGTCTCGAAGATCTAGCGGCTGCTTTGAGTGTTCCTGTGGCTAGATTGAAAGCTTGGGAGCCGATTCTAGAATTTGCCTATTATAGTCGGGAAAGTCACCTCGCACCCCCTAAAATCAATCCTAACACCGCTTCGATCGAGCAGTTAACCACCTTACCCCTGATCAGCGATAATTTGGCAGCTGCCATTATTAAAAACAGGGAAGAACAGGGATTATTTAAGAATATTGTGGATTTTAAAGGGCGTTTATCCCTAGACGCTCAGGAAATCTCCCAATTAATGCACTTTTTCCAGTTTTAATCCCAAATACTCAGAACAGGAGACAGGAGACAGGAGATAGGAGACAGGAGACAGGAGATAGGAGTCAGGAGTCAGGAGACAGGAGATAGGAGACAGAAGATTAGTTTTATTTATTCTCCCCACACCCCACACCCCACACCCCACACCCCACACCCTACACCCCACCAACAAACTTTTCTAAATGTCTTCAGATTCCTCGCCATCATTAGGGGGAACTAGGGCTACCGCAGCGATCGCATCGTCCTCATCGAGTTTTTGTACCCGGATGCCTCCGGCCGATCGCGATTGAGGAGTAATAGCATCGACGGATTGACGGATGATAATACCCCGTGCGGTGATAATCATAAATTCCTCGTGGGGGTTAACAACGTGCAGAGCCGCTAATTTATCGTTCTTTTTGCGGAATTTAATCACTCTGACTCCTAATCCCGCCCGATTTTGCAGACGTAGGAGGGTAACGGGAACCCGTTTTCCTAGTCCTGCCATGGTAATCGCTAACACCCAGGGGCCATTATTAGCCACTTCGGGGTTAATTTCTTCGCTTTCGTCCTCGGTTTCTTCTTCGTTAGATTCAGCGATTTGGGCGACAATTTGACTAGGCAGGATGTCCATACTAATTAATTCGTCACCTGAGCGCAATTTCATCGATTTTACGCCCTTAGTTGCCCTTCCCAGGGAGCGCAATTGTTGACTATCGGCCTTAAAATGAATTGCCATCCCCTGACGAGAACCGATAATGACGCTATCTTCCTCTTTAGCCAAGCGAACCCAACGTAGTTGATCACCGTCTTCGAGAGAAATGGCGATTAAACCGTTCGATCGAATATTACTAAAGGCAGCGAGGGCGGTTTTCTTGATAAATCCCTTTTGTGTGAGCATAATCAGGTAATTATCCTCGCTGAACTCGCTGACTGCCACCACCGAGGTGATTTTCTCCCCTTTGGGAATCTCTAACAGTTGCACGATGGGAACGCCGCGAGCGGTACGGGAACCGGTGGGGATATGATAGGCGTTGAGACTATAGACAACCCCGCGATCGGTGAAAAAGAGAACGCTATCGTGATCGCGGCAGGTGATAAAGTGATCGATGCCGTCGTCTTCTTTCATTTTCGCCCCAGCTTTGCCCCTTGTCGCCCGATTTTGGGACTCAAAGGTATTAACGGGCATTCTTTTGATGTAACCCTGTTCGGTGACGAGAATTAAGGCTTGTTCGTTGGCAATCAGGTCAGTTTCGGCGATTTCTCCTTCCCGTTGTTCAATATGAGTGCGACGCGGGGTAGCGTGAATCGTTTTGATCTGTTGCAGTTCTTCCTCGATAATGCTGTCGATCCGTTCTTTTCTGGCTAAAATATCCTGAAGATCGCCGATTTTTGTCAGTAATTCCCCGTGTTCTTGCTGAATTTTCTCCGATTCTAGGGCGGTTAACCGTCGCAGCTGCATTTGTAGGATTGCGTCCGCTTGCACCTCTGAAAGACCAAAATTCTGCACTAATCCCTCTTTTGCACTAGCTGTGTCGGCCGCACTGCGAATTAGGGCAATGACTGCATCGAGACTAGCGAGGGCAATTAGTAAACCCTGAAGGATATGATCCCTTTCCTCGGCCTTGCGGAGTTCATAACGGGTACGACGGGTGATCACTTCTACCCGAAAATCGAGGAAAACCCGAAGAAACTCCCTTAAGGTCAGTAATCTCGGTTCGTTATCGACTAATGCCAACATATTCGCCCCAAAATTCGACTGGAGGGGCGTTTGTTTATAAAGATTGTTGAGGACGACGCGGGGATAGGCATCTCGTTTCAGTTCGATCACTACCCGGATGCCGTCGCGATCGCTTTCGTCCCGCACATCGGAAATACCGTCTATTTTGCGATCATTGACCAAATCGGCGATTTTTTCGATTAATGCCGCTTTATTGGTTTGATAGGGCAGTTCGGTGATAATAATAGCATCTCGATCGGGTCTTCCCCTTTGTTCGATGGTTTCAAAGGAGGCGACTCCCCGCAGGGTAATGGAACCCCGGCCGGTGGTGTAAGCTTCCTGAATGCCGTCTCTGCCAAGGATATGCCCCCCGGTGGGAAAGTCCGGCCCTGGGATATAACGCTGTAATTCCGTATCGGTGAGATCGGGGTTATGGATGAGGGCAACGGTTCCATCGATAATCTCGGCCAGGTTGTGGGGGGGGATATTGGTGGCCATACCGACGGCGATACCCGATGAGCCATTAATTAGCAGTTGCGGGACTCTAGAGGGTAAAACCACGGGTTCCTGTTGGGAACCATCGAAGTTATCGGCGAAATCGACGGTTTCTGACTCTATATCCTGTAGTAGGGCGTTGGTGGCCAGGGTGTGCAGACGACACTCGGTATAACGCATGGCTGCTGGGGGATCGTTATCGATCGATCCGAAGTTACCATGACCGTTAATCAGGGGATCGCGCATGGAGAAATCCTGGGCCATGCGGACAAGAGCATCGTAAACAGCAGTATCCCCGTGGGGGTGGTATTTTCCTAATACTTCCCCGACGACTCTAGCGCATTTCCGGAAGGGGCGATCGGGGGTTAATCCTAGTTCGTACATCGCGTAAAGAATGCGCCGGTGTACGGGTTTCAGTCCGTCCCTAGCGTCGGGCAAGGCGCGCCCAACGATGACGCTCATGGCGTATTCTAGGTAGGAACGGGACATTTCATTGCTTAAGTCTGTGGGGACGACATGATCCTGGGCGGCGGTCATAGGGGGGTTAACTCCAATAACAAGGCAAAAAAAGCGTTTTTGTGAGTAAATTCGCTAAAAATCGGGTTTTTACCCTTTTGATGTGCAAAATATGCCCATTTGTACGACTATTTTACCATAAAATCCCTCTTTTTTGGGGTTTGAGGCGGCACTCAAACGTTTGCCGAAGGTCTGTTCCCTCATTCCAGTCCCATCTTGACACTCTGTGGACTATCTGTCACAATATTGTCATGTAGGCCATTTGTTCTTAAAGTAATGGATTTGCAATTGTCATTATTTCCAGATAATCAACCAAGTCAGGCGGTAAGCAAACAGAAAAAAGCCAAGTTAGGTCGTTACGAAAGAATTCAGCGCGAACTAGCAACGGTAAAGCGTGATCCCTATCAAGTCCTGGTCGATGTTAACGTTCCGCTTAAGCCTCTCAATAGCTATAATTTTATCGATCTATTCTCCGGTGCGGGCGGTATCACCCAAGGTTTATTGCAAGCAGGTTTTAACCCTGTAGCCAGTGCAGAAATTAGCCCGATCGCCTCAGCAACCCATCAAAAGAATTTTCCCAATTGTCATCATTTTTGTGGTGATATACATGATTTTAATACTCAAGAATGGTTGGCCAAAATTGGCAATCCATTCATTCATCTTGTGGTGGGCGGACCACCATGTCAAGGATTTTCTGTTGCTGGAAAACGAGATGCTAATGATCCGAGGAATCATCTCTTTCAAGAATTTATCCGCCTTGTTTCTGAAATACAGCCTTGGTACGTTGTCATGGAGAATGTACCCGGTATTTTAACAATAAAAAAAGGAGAAATTAAGCAAAATATTCTGGAAGCTTTTCAAAGTATTGGCTATGGAAATATTTCAATAGCAATTCTTGAATCTGCCGCCTATGGCGTTCCTCAAATAAGACCAAGAGCTATTTTCATAGCTAATAGATTTGGGATGCCAAATCCTTATCCAAGTCCTCAATTAGTACCGGAGAAATACCAACCGATTGAAGCCGCTATCTGCGATTTACCTGCTTATGAACCTCTTCCCAGTATCAATCACGAATGGACTCGTCACTCCCCCGAATATATGGCCAGAATAGCTCAAGTTCCTCCCGGGGGTTCCTTATATGAAAGTTATGTTGATGCCTTCAAACGACAGTATCGGGGTAAGCCAAGTATGACAATTAAAGAAAATCATGGCGGTACTCATATCCATCCCTATTTAAATCGGGTTATTTCAGCCAGAGAAATGGCTAGATTACAAACTTTTCCCGATTCCTTTATTTTTGAAGGAACAATGAAAAAAGCGATGTGGCAAATTGGAAACGCCGTACCTCCACGTTTGGCAGAGTGTATTGGCTATGCTCTTATTCCCTACTTAAATCTAATAGCTACAGGTAATAAAAATATTGGAGAGGTGGCAAGATAAATCACCGCTCTTCAGTCAATTTGATATTAAGAGAATTACGCCATGTTTCCAAATCATACCAACCGCAACCTACACAGCCATGTTCTGCTTCTGCTCCAGATTGAGGAATATTTTCCGGCCAGTTCTCTCCACCGGAATACCAAAATCTGATATCCATTGGTGTTCCTCGCTTACCAGTTTTAATACATTTTTCACAACTTCTTGACTTTAATAAATTATGATTTCCCGCACTATCTTTTTTGAGAAGCTGAAACTTGTTTCTCATCTCAGCTACACTCATATTGACATCATGACTTGGTTCACTTATCCCCCAACGTTCCATAGGAAAACGATGGTCAATAACCAGTTCATGTGACTGTCTGATTCTGTTTTCAATCACATCTTTATATCGATAAAACTCCAAAATTCTAGCCACTAATTGAGGCGGTATGTTGGCAGAGGCATTCGCCGCTCGCATCTCTCCAGTCCATCGATCCCAAGTTGTTGTTTTCTGACAAATTGGACAGTATTCTCGTTTTGTTTCTATTACTAGCCCCTGGCGACCGCTCCTATTTCCGCGCTCTAATCCTTGGATACCACCGCCACCAGCATATTGCTCCGATGCTATTTTTTTCCCTTCACAGGTACGACAATGCCAAGCTCGATCTGATAATAACTCGAAGACTTTGTACTGTGATGAACCCTGTTTAAACTTTGCTTTTATAGCTTCTACTAAATCAGAACTCATTCCGGTTTCTCTATTTCTATCTCTAAATTTTCCAGTAATTGGGATACAGTTATGTTTAAGCCCTTCGCCAGAGTGACAAGAGCGGTAAGAGAAGGATTTCTTACTCCTCGCTCTAGTCCAGATATATAGGTACGATCAAGATGGCAACGTAGCCCTAGTTCTTCTTGTGATATGCCTAAAGCTGCTCTATGCTCTCGGATCATTAACCCCAATGCCCTTAAAATTACTGCTTTTGATTTTTCCATAAAGTCTATAATCGTCCTTAGTGGACGATAAGTCCACGGACTATATGTCACAGGAATAATTTTCCTCTCCTCCCGTCAACCAAACAGCCTCTTAATCAGAATCAAAAGATCGTCAAGGCAGCTCACAGGGGGACAAAATCAGATTTTTTAGCAGTTTTTCCCTCGATAATTTAGGATAAAATAAAAATGCGATCGAGAGTTAATATTATGGCCCGATCGGCAGCTCAAGAATCGATGATGATTGAGCTTAATGATCCCTTAACTCTAGCGAACGCTATTATCCTGATTTTCCGAGCGCAAAAATTACCCCAAAATGCTTACCCCTCTCCTCTGGCAAAGTGCCAATCCCCACCCCGATAATCTGGAGAATTTCCAAATTATTAGCCAATGGTGGCAAGATTTAAATCTTAAGGAAGTCTTCTGGCAACAGCGTTTAATTCCCGATCCTGGCTCTCTGGAAGATATTAATTGGGAGCGGCAAGGTTTTGATGAAAAGTTTAGCATCCAAATGCCCCAAATTCGCGGGATTACCCTCTATTGGCATAAATCTACTTTTGCTGACGAAAGAAGCATGACACCTAAACAATTAATTTTAGATCGGGAACAGGAGCAGTTATATATTTATCCCCAATCCCAACCTAATTTAGTTATTCGGGTGACGAAACCCCATCTGGTTTATCAAAAATTCGAGCTAAAAAATCCTCTCCTGGTTGGCAAAAAAGCAGAAAGTGAATATATTTTACTGATCAGGGATAAAGAACAGCAAATAGAAGTTAAAATTAATCTCAGTCCTGAAAATTATCGGCAATTTCTAGAAACCATGACCGAGGATCAATAATGTGGCAGGGAAACCTAGAACTAATTTACACGCAAAAAAATCTCGCAACCGAGATTAATCACGTCTATGCTACCGCCCCTTTAAAAGTACAAAGACCTTTTTATCCCGAAGGAAAAAACCTTTGTCATACGGTGATTTTACACACGGCGGGGGGAATAGTTTGCGGTGATGTTCTTCAACAAAAAATTCATCTCCAAGCCGCTAGTAATGCCCTGATTACCACTGCTTCTGCTGGAAAAGTTTACCAGAGTAATGGTCAAATGGCTCAACAATTAATCGAGATTAAAATCGATGACAATGCTGGTTTAGAATGGCTACCCCAAGAAACAATTATCTTTAATGGTGCGGTATTTCGCCAACATTTACGAGTGGATTTAGGGGAAAATAGCAGTTGGTTGGGATGGGAAATTACCCGTTTTGGTCGCAGTGCGCGAGGCGAGAAATTTTTAGCGGGAGAATGGCATTCTAATTGGGAAATTTGGCGATCGGGACAACCTTTATGGCTCGATCGCTCCTTCCTGTTGGGTGGTAAAATGATCGAGGGATTTTCTGGTTTAAATAATAGTGCCATGATCGGTACTTTAGTTTATATCGGTCAACCGGTGGGAAGAGATTTAATCGAGAAAGTGAGAGATTTTTCCCTAGAAGGAGAGATGGGAGTTACTAGCACTTTAGGAGATGGTCTTTTATGTCGTTATCGGGGCAATTCTAGCGGTGAAGTGCGACAATGGTTTCAGCAGGTTTGGCAAATTTTAAGGCGAGAAATGAGCGATCGAGATGCAATTATTCCGCGAGTTTGGTTGTCTTGGTAAAGGCGGTTAATTGTCATTTTCTCAAGTCACTTGAATGCCTGTATCGGTGATTGGAGCTATCCAAAATTGTAGATCGGGAGCGACGAGAATTTCCCGGGCCTTTTTAACGATGGTTTCCGCCACTTCCTGAGATGAACAGAGAGTAAAAACCGTCGGGCCAGAGCCTGACATCATCGTTCCCAAGCCGCCTAAATCCCCTAGAACCTGTCTTAACTCGGCTACGAGGGTAAATTGGGGTAAAACCACCTTTTCGAGGTCATTATGGATAAATTTGCCGATAGCGGCTGGTTTTTTCTGGGCGATCGCTTGTACCAAAGCCCCGGAACTCACCTGCTGACGACGGTGATGAAATTCCTCTGGAGAAGACAGATAGGTATCCTGAAATTTTTGCCGATAGCTTTGGTAGGCCCAGGGTGTAGAAACGGATAAATGATCGTATTTGGCTAAAATCACCCATAATCCAGTCAGAGGAGCGATAGGATCGAGAATTTCTCCCCTTCCCGTACAGATAACCGTTCCTCCTGTCACACAAAAGGAAGTATCGGATCCCAATCTTGCCGCTAAAGTTTCTAATTCCGGATGGGTTAAGCCTAATTCCCAGATTAAATCGATGCCGACTAACACCGCCGCCGCGTTGGTGGACCCCCCCGCTAAACCGGCAGCCACGGGAATATGTTTCTCGATGGTGATATCGATGCCGCCGTAATTGGCAAAGAGGCGGGGGAATTCCTTCGCCATCAAAGTGGCGGCGCGATGGGCGAGATTACTGCTATCTTGGGGGACGAGGGGATGAGAGCAAAAGAGGCGGAATTCCTGCAATCCGTTCGGCCGGAGAGTGATGCGATCGCATAATGCCACCGTCTGCATCACCATGACTAACTCGTGGAAACCATCAGGGCGATCGCCAACGATTTCTAGATATAAATTAATTTTAGCGGGGGCTAGAAGGGTATAACTGTGCATTTGTCAAGAAAAAAAATCTAAAATTTTGGCAATTGACCTAATTTTTCCGCCAAGTCAATCCATTGCGATAAACTGAGATCTTCGGCGCGAGCGAGGGGATTAATCTCTAATTGTGTCAGGATTTGGCTTAATCGATCGCTATCTAGACAATTTTTTAGATTATTGCGTAACATTTTGCGCCGGTTGGCAAAACCCCAGCTAATTAAAGTGGACAAAAAGGCCGCATTACCGACATTTTTCGGGAAAACACGGGGTAAAAGCTGAATTACCGCCGAATCCACCCGGGGAGGTGGGGAAAAGGCTCGCCGGGGGACATCACAAATCCATCGACAATCGGCAAGGTATTGAATGCGGACGCTGAGAGCGCTGTAAGCTTTGGTGGAGGGGACAGCGACTAATCTTTCGGCGACTTCTTTCTGGACCAAGAGGGTAATACTCTGGTAAGGGGGGGTGAAGGGATGGGCGATCGAACCGAGCAGCTTTTCCAGGATCGGACCGGTGATATTATAGGGAATATTAGCCACTACTTTATTAACTGGCGGCAGTTGCTCGGGTTTAAGGGTAAGAAAGTCGCCTGGGATGAGATGAAAGTTATCTTGTTGGCCAAATTTTTTATTTAAAATTGTCCATAGATATCGATCGATTTCTACAGCGACAACCAATTGAGCGCCATCGAGAAGACGACGGGTTAAAATGCCTGTACCCGGTCCGATTTCTAATACCCGATCCTCTGATTGTAAATCAGCAGCGCTGATGATGCGATCGAGTATCGATTCATCTTTTAACCAATGTTGTCCAAAACGTTTACGCGGTTGAATTTTCATACGTTTATCCTGAATGTCAGCTTGTCCTTGACAATAACACTCCTGAAAATATCGGCCATGCGATCGATAACCGCATCAATTATCATAGAGCCTAGGCAAAGATAGCAAAAAAATTAGAAACAATGTCAGATTTGAACGATGTTTTCGCAATTGTAGCAGGAGCGGTTCCAGGGGCGTTATCTCGTTATCATATTACCGAATGGACAAAAGCGAAATTCGGCTTGCACTTTCCATCTGGAACCTTTATTATTAATTTAACTGGCTGTCTAGCTATCGGCTTTTTTTGGGCTATTTTACCCAGTGTTCCCTTTTATTCCCACCAACTAGATTTAATGGTGAGAACGGGATTTTTAGGAGCTTATACCACCTTTTCTACCTATAGTTTAGATATCCTGATCCTCTGGCGCAATCAGCAAAATTTTCTCAGTCTTTTTTTTGCCGTTGCTAGTATAATTTTCGGATTGATTGCCGTGAGAATCGGGGCAGCTATTGCCCAATTTTTTCTAGGTTAAGTAGGTAGGCGTTAAAAACTATCAGATGCCCCCCTTATCAAGGGGGGATTAAGGGGGGATCGAACCTAAAATCCATTTTAAATTTAATTATAACCAGCTACTTAATTCTCCAATTTATTTACTATTGAAGGGCAGGAGAGACAGCATGAATTTTTTCAGGGGTCGTTATGGTTTATTCGTGGCGATTGGGGCTATTTTTGGGGCTTTAAGTCGTTTTTATATTGCGGAATTAATTGACAGTATCTTTGGTCAAGAATGGGGATTTTGGGCGACATTTTTTGTCAATGTTTCTGGCTGTTTAATTATTGCCTATATCTTTACTATGGTTAAGGAAAATATTCGTATAATTGCCCCAGAATTAGGATTGATGCTTGTCACGGGTTTTTGTGGTTCCTATACAACTTTTTCTACCTATAGTTTGGAGGTCAACAAATTTTTAGAGCAGGGAAACTTGACTTTCGGTTTAATTTATTGGCTCGGCAGTGTTTTTGGGGGGATGATTGCGCTTAAAATTGGAGTTATTTTAGCAAGAACAGGTTTTCCTAGATGAATTATTAAATAGATTTTGCGTCTGATCCCCCCTGTCCCTAGGGTTGATTCATAGTAGGGTTGATTCATGAATCAACCCTACTACCTTGATAAGGGGGGTGTCTGACAACTTTTAACACCTAACTACTTAAGCATTTCAGCACAATTGAGACCATCTTTTTCCCTTCCTACTCAGTCTTAATAAGTAATGTCTTCATTGGTTTGAAACCAATTGACGGCATCAGCTAAAGCTTGTCTAATCGGCGATTGCGGTAAGCCCAGTTCTTGCACTGCCTTCGAGGAATCGTAGTACATGGACTGTTTTGACATTTTCACGCCATCAAGGGGTATAGAGGGCGATTTTCCGAAGACAGGAAGAACTTTTTCATCCAGCCAAGCTATTAGTAAAGGAATCCAAAAAGGTAAAACAATTTTCGGAGCATTTATGCTGGTAATTTCGGCTAATTCTGTCAACAAGGTTTTTAAAGAAGTGTTTTGATGACCTAAAATATATCTTTCGCCAGTTCTTCCCTTTTCTAAAGCTAATAAATGTCCCCAGGCCACATCGCGCACATCAATTAGATTTAATCCCGTATTCACATAAGCGGGCATTTTTCGCCGCAAAAAACGGAGAATAATGTCGCCAGTGGGTGTAGGCTTAAGATCAAAGGCTCCTATCGGCGTACTAGGATTAACTATAACGATATCCTGTCCTCTTTGCACTGCTTTCAATGCTTCCTGTTCTGCCCAATACTTTGATTTTTTATAATAACCCACCAATTGATGGGCGGGACTTTGATAAGTTTCATCGACACTTTCACCCTTTTTACCTACTCCAATAGCCGCCACAGAACTGGTATAAACTATTCTGGCAACTCCCGCTAAATGCGCCGATTCTAGCACATTTCTTGTACCTAAAACATTGTTTTGGTAGAGTTGATGTCTATCCTTTTGCCAGAGAGAATAGTGCGCCGCTACATGAAAGAGAACTTCGCATCCGACCATTAATTTAAATAAGTTCTCATCATTTAAATTACCCCGGACAATTTCCACGTCTAAACCCCGCAAATTTCTGAGATTACTCTGGGGACGGACGAGGACGCGCACTTGGTAGCCTTCGACTAAAAGCAATCGCACTAAATTCGCCCCGATAAAACCCGTTCCACCCGTCACAAAAGCACGCATTGCTCAAACTTTCCCCTATTTTCGCTTCCTATCGGTAATTGAAACTTAATCACCTTAACTTCATCATTACTATACCTTAATCTTAGTCAAGATTTAAGCTTTTCTTGATAAAATTTCAGGGCGGGTTATCTTAGACTAAGAGCAGCCAATCTTCAGTCAAAACACTCCTATGGATCCATCTCCAGACACGAGTTTTGTTTGTCCGATTATCATCGAAGACGACAGAACAGGATTAGACACAGAAACTATCCGACGGGCTTTAAGGGATAATTTACTCTATATTCAAGGTAAATTACCGGAATTAGCCAGCAAAAACGATCTTTACATGGCCTTAGCTTATACCATCCGTGATCGTTTATTGCAGCGTTGGTTAACCACCCAACAAACCTATCTAAAAAAAGATGTCAGAACCGTTTGTTATCTCTCGGCCGAATTTTTAGTCGGTCCCCATTTGGCTAATAATTTAATTAATCTCGGTATCTACGAACAAGTCGAGAAAGCTGTCAGCGAATCGGGATTAAAACTAGAAGAATTAATTGCCCAGGAAGAAGAACCGGGGTTAGGAAATGGTGGTTTAGGTCGTTTAGCTGCCTGTTATCTCGATTCCCTTTCTACCCTAGAAATTCCAGCTATTGGTTACGGTATTCGCTACGAATTTGGTATCTTTGATCAAGAAATCCACGACGGTTGGCAGGTGGAAATAACCGATAAGTGGTTACAGTATGGAAATCCCTGGGAAATTGCCCGACCGGAATCATCGGTAGAGGTAAAATTTGGCGGTTATACCGAATCCTATACCGACGAAAATGGTAATTATCGCAGTCGTTGGATTCCCGATTATGTAGTCAAAGGAATTCCCTACGATACCCCAATTCTCGGCTATCGAGTTAACACCGCTAATACCATGCGTCTCTGGAAGTCAGAAGCTTGTGAATCTTTTGATTTTGGACGCTTTAATCGCGGCGATTATTATGGTGCGGTGGATAATAAAGTTCACTCGGAAAATATCAGTAAAGTTCTCTATCCTAATGATGAACCAATTCAAGGCAAAGAACTGCGTTTAGAACAGCAATATTTCTTTGTTTCCTGTTCCCTACAGGATCTGATTCGTATTCACTTACATGAAAACCCCAGTCTCGATAATTTTCATCAAAAATGGTCGGTACAATTGAATGATACTCATCCTTCTGTCGGGGTAGCTGAGTTAATGCGCTTGTTAATTGATGTGCATCATTTCGATTGGGATAAAGCTTGGTTTATTACTCAAAATACCTTCGCCTATACCAATCATACTCTTTTGCCAGAAGCTTTAGAAAAATGGCCTTTGAGTATTTTTGGTCGTCTTTTCCCCCGATTAATGGAAATTATCTATGAAATTAACTATCGTTTCTTGGATAAAATTCGCATTATTTATCCCCATGATGACGGCAAAATGTCCCGTTTGTCTATAATCGATGAAAGCGGCGAAAAATACGTCCGTATGGCTCACCTCGCCTGTGTGGGTTCCCAGGCAATTAATGGGGTGGCAGCCCTCCATACAGAATTACTTAAAAAAGATGTTCTGCGCGACTTCTATGAACTCTTTCCCGAAAAGTTTAGCAACAAAACCAATGGAGTTACTCCCCGGCGCTGGATAGTTTCTAGTAATCCCCGCTTGACTTTTGCGATTACCGAAAAAATCGGCGAAAATTGGATTAAGCATCTGGAGGATTTACGCGGTTTAGAAAACTATGTGGATGATGGGGGATTTCGGGACTCTTGGCGACAAATTAAATACGATATTAAGGCAGATTTAGCCAATTATATCGATAAAAAAGTCGGCATTAAAGTTGATCCTAGTACCCTCTTTGATGTGCAGGTAAAACGCATTCACGAATATAAACGGCAACATCTCAACGTTTTACATATCGTTACTCTCTATCATCGCATCAAAAATAATCCCAATCTCGATATTACCCCCCGTACCTTTATTTTTGGTGGTAAGGCAGCCCCGGGTTATTTTATGGCGAAATTAATCATTAAATTGATTAATTCTGTGGCAGAAGTGATCGATAATGATCCGACGATTGGAGGACGCTTAAAAGTGGTTTTCCTGCCCGATTATAATGTCACCTTCGGTCAACGGGTTTATCCAGCTGCCGACTTGTCCGAACAAATTTCCACCGCCGGGAAAGAAGCTTCGGGAACTGGTAATATGAAATTCTCCATGAATGGTGCCTTAACTATCGGCACTCTCGATGGGGCAAATATCGAAATTCGTGAAGAGGTGGGGGCGGAAAATTTCTTTCTTTTTGGCTTGACAACCGAGGAGGTTTATGCTAAGAAAGCCGCTGGTTATAATCCCCAAGAATACTATTACCATAACGAAGAATTGCGGGCAGTATTAGACCTCATTGGTTCGGGATTTTTTAGCCGGGGTGATAGTAGTTTATTCCGCCCGCTTGTGGATAATCTTATCTACAATGATCCCTATATGTTACTGGCCGATTATCAGTCCTATATCGACTGTCAGGAAGGAGTCGGTCACGCTTATAAAGATCAAGAACATTGGAGTCGTTTAGCAATTCTTAATGTGGCCCGCATGGGTAAATTCTCTAGCGATCGATCGATTCGGGAATACTGCGAGGAAATCTGGCGGGTACAACCGGTAAAGATTGAATTACCCGATTATACTCAAGCCAATGCCGGTTTATCGGTAAATTAGAAGCAATCTAGGCAGTAGTATCCTGTTCATTTATCCTACTGCCCACAGGTTAACCACCCTTGAGCGACTCTAATCTAGATTTCTACGGGATTGACGGGGCTCGAACCCGCAACTTCCGCCGTGACAGGGCGGTGCTCTAACCAATTGAACTACAATCCCATTTTTGCCACATTTCTGATTGTAACTTCATCATTAGGGTTATGTCAAGCACCTCTGGGAAAATTTTTTTTGAGGGAAGTGGGGAAGTGGGAAACAATTCATAACTGGGTTTTTAAAGTTGGATTGGTATCAATCCTGAATTAAAGCCAAAAAATCCCATGGTAGAGAGGGATCCTCTTTACCATGGGATTGTAATTAAGCTTGTTGGGAGCCTGAGCTATGACTAACCCGAATTCGATCGAACAGCTATCGCAAGAATTACTCGATCTAGACCAAGTAGATGCCGATACTGGGGCAGATTTGCGGCAAAAAGCCCAAGAAATCCTCGCTGAAACCACTATTGACCTGCCGATTCGAGAAGCGATCGCCGATAGTCTCAGTCAAGGCAATCAACTACTTACCCTCAAAACCGTCGGCAAGGAAGAAAGTTACTAGCACATTTGGGGTCAAAAGTCAAGATGAAAGAAAAAAAATTTTTTGTCTGGCTGGGGCGATTTTTGGCCTCTTTTGGGCTGTTATCGGGGATAAGTGGCTGTAATTCTCCTCTTTTGATCACTCCCCAAGTTCCCGCCGGTGGTTTAAATAGTTTTGCTCCCGATCAATTCCCCAGTTATAGTGCTGATGGTCGCTATTTAGCCTTCGCTTCCGATCGCTCCGGTCGTCGTAGTATATATTTATTCGATCTGCAAGAAAAGCGCTTAGTTAATCTTCCTAACCTAAATCGTGGCGATTCTAGCCAAGATCAGCCATCTCTGAATGCTGACGGTCGTTTAATTGCCTATATCTCCAGCGAACGCGGTAAAAGTGATGTCATGGTTTATGATCGTTCCCAGTCCCGTGCAACCCTGTTAACCGCTAACCTGCGGGGAAGCGTCCGCAATCCCACCATTAGCGGTGATGGTCGCCAAATTGCCTTTGAAACCAACCAAGACGGTCAATGGAATATTGCGATCGTTAACGGCCAATTTTAAACTTGTTCTACTCGGTCTTAATCGTTAAAACCTGTGGAGGAGTGGCATCTGGTGGATATAAAAAATTTACCTGTACTACACGCCAATCCCCCGGAGGAATAGTCAGACTCACTAAAGATTGCCCCTCTTGTCCGCGTCTTTGGACGAGATGGAAAAATCTGCTTTGTGCCTGTCCTTGATCATCGCTATAATTGACGGCTACTGTTCCTCGAAAAAACACTTCTGGGGCAGCCGGATCGAGAAAACGCAAACCCTGCCCAATAATATCCTCTTTAATCGGTGTTTCTAGCGCAATAGTCACCGTTTTCGCCTCATCACTTCGATTAAATAGAGGTAAACTTAACCGATATTCCACACCGTAATTACCATGAGCTTGATAGGCCGTATCGGGATAGCGAACTAACATACTAGCACTTTGATTTTGTTCCGTTCCCAGTTTGCCTCCTGGTAGGGTGCTAATCCCATAGGCTATAGATTGACCAGAATCAGGAATATTTAACCATAAAGAAGCTTGATCGACCAATCGGGCTGGCCAAGCTGAACCTTGGGACACTCCCGCTACCCGTCCATAAATTATCTGTCCTTGACTATGGGGAGGAGTGGGCGCTCGATCGCGCGGAGTCGATAAATCGCCTTTTTTCAGCAAATTTTGCCACTCTGTCAGATTTGGTGGTCTTTCCTGCCCATTTTCATCTAGGGGTGCATAAAGAGCTAAACTAGCAGCGTAGAGAAGACCGTCACTTTCCAGACGGAGATAAGTGGACCTACCGTTTAAAGGGGGAGTCAAATCGCGCACGGGAATCGCCGCATTTAAGACCATAACACTCTCCCCCGCCGGAATAATAATCCTATCGGGAAAAATATCCTGACGCTGCCCCATTAAAATATCCCCCATTACCCGACTTCCTGGCCCAGCAAAAACCGTCCCCTGATTATTTTCCACTTGTGCGGGTAAATCGATAAAAGCTGCATCGGGTTGACTCAAATAACTAGCTCCTTGCAGAATTTTAACGGTCACGGGATTAGAACTAGGATTGTGGAGTAATATACCCAGATAAAGGCTGCGTAAATTATCGGGAAAACTCCCCCTCGCTATATGGTGGGCAAAAATATCAAAGCGTCCCTGAAAAGCATAATTTAAATGGGCCGAGGGAAAACTTTTCTCTTGGGGGGGAAAAGTCGAAAGCAAAATCCCTTCTCCTAGCAATAATTCGGGACTATTACTATTAAAAACGGGAACTTGATCTAGTTGATTCGGTAAAGGACGCACCTGCACCGGTCGAATTATTTCTACAATAGGAGGAGTTTGGGCAATGGGTAGTAAAAAAGGTAACATCACACAAATTACCATCTCAAGATAATTATTTTTTGATCATAGCATTACTGGCTCGCTCAATTTAGATAGTATTCTGTTTGTCTATATCTAGAGGATTGGTTAATATTTCTTTCCGGTGTTAAGTAGCTGGTTATAATTAAATTAAAAATGGATTTTAGGTTCGATCCCCCCTGCCCCCCTTGATAAGGTAGGGTTGATTCATGAATCAACCCTACCCTTAATAAGGGGGGCATCTGACAACTTTTAACGCCTACCTACTTAAGTACAATCAAGAAAAATTATCAAATTTACCAATCATTATTTGCCCTTGCCATTGAGGAAATCTATTGTCATCATAGACTAAAATCTAGATGTAGCCGATGTCTAGATATCGATCGAGCCAGAATTGTTATGATAAATTCATGAAGTTTTATAACGGTATTTCCCCGTGAACATGAACCAAATCGACTATCTCAGGATTAGTTTAATCGATCGCTGTAACTTTCGCTGTCAGTATTGTCTGCCTGAAGATGCAGAATTGGCCTATGTTCGACCGCAAGATTTACTCACCCGGGAGGAAATTATTACTTTAGTCAAAAATGTCTTTATTCCCCTCGGTTTCCGCAAATTTCGCCTTACTGGTGGGGAACCTCTCTTACATCCCGAAGTAGTGGAGATTGTGCGCGATATCGCCTCTTTATCTGCCACTAGCGATTTAGCTCTGACCACCAATGGCTATTTACTTGACAATTTAGCCGAAATGTTGTACGAAGCCGGACTAAGACGGATTAATATCAGTTTGGACTCCCTCGACCCCGACACTTTCGATAAAATTATCGGTAATCGCGGCCGGAGTCGTTGGCAAAAAACTTGGGCAGGTATTCAAGCGGCCCAGAGGGTGGGTTTTGACCCCTTAAAATTGAATGTGGTGGTAATTCCGGGGATAAATGAGGCAGAAGTGGAGGATTTAGCGGCTTTGACCATCGAGAAGCGTTGGCACGTCCGTTTTATCGAGTTTATGCCCATCGGTAACGGTGATTTATTTCAAGAAAAAGCTTGGATTGCGAACGAGGAATTAAGGGGGCGAATTCGGGCAAAATGGGGCTTAAATGAGGGTCAAGTGCGGGGAAATGGTCCAGCCGATGTTTTTCAAATTCCGGGGGCTAAGGGTACAATTGGCTTTATCAGTCAGATGTCGGAATGTTTTTGCGATCGCTGCAACCGCCTACGTCTCTCGGCCGATGGTTGGTTGCGTCCCTGTCTCCTCAACGAAACCGGACAAATTGACCTAAAAACCGCCCTCCGTCAGGGAATTTCGCCGGCAGAAATCAGGGAAAAAGTCCAGAAATTAATGGAACTGAAAGCAGAAATAAACTTTAAACTGCGTGATTCTGGCACATCAAGCGGCATTTATACCCGTACTATGTCCCAAATTGGCGGCTAAAAATCTACTGTCCGAATTCTACTCTAGCCTGTTCTACCATTTCCACGGTAACTCGATCGGAACCGGCATGACGAGCTAATTCTTCTATCCTTTGACGCGCTTGGGAACGAACAAAATAGGGGATATTTTTCAGTTTTGCCTTGGCTTCTGCGGTCCATTGTAGTTGATCGGAAAAATCTAGATCGTCCATAGATTTAACAATAGTAGTCCGTCTATTATACCAAAAAAGATTAGCTATTTATTGCCAAGCTGATTAAATGATGAGTTTCTTGATAGCGACTCTTTTTCACCTTTCTCTTAATTAGAGTTCTTGCATAATTAATTTTTGAGAGGGCAAAAATGAGAAAAATAAGCATAAAATTGCATAAAATAACCAAATAGAGCATTTAATTGATTAATGCTCATTCTTAATTCTCCTGACTACTGACTACTGGCTCCTGACTCCTCACCTAAAGGAAGATTTTTGATTTTTGCAAGAGGTCTATTTTAGGTTTCTGCTAGGTCGAAATTTACTCTTTGATATAAATCTTGAAAAGAAATCTGCCAATCCACCGACACCAATTGTAAAACCGCATTTTCCCCCGTGACGAAATCAATTAACCATTGATCATCCTTTTGTTTATAGTAACGTTCCACACTATAACTAGATTGTTCGATCAGAATATATTCCTGAAAAGTTGGCAAGGAACGATAGAATTTAAACTTATCCCCTCGATCATAAGCTTGGGTAGAATTAGAGAGAACTTCGACAATAATTAAAGGATTGATCACGTTAGATTGACTATTCCCTTGATAGAGAGGTTGACCTTTAATCACCATCACATCGGGATAGGTGTAAATACTATAATCTGACAGCCATAAACGCACCGTTTCCATGTAGGTATAATAATCTTGATTATTGATATTTAAGGGAAAATTACGGCAAAAATTTAGACAAATCTGATTGTGATTAGTGGTGGCTCCTACCATTGGGATAATTTCTCCTTGACGATATTCATTTTTATCTTCGGACGTTTCCTCTAGGGCGAGATATTCTTCGGGAGTATAATATTTAGTTTCAGTAGTGGTTAACATTTTTGACTCTCCTTCCTATTCTATTTTCTAGGATACAGCATTTCTCTAAAAAGAGACAAAGTTATCCTTGAGCAAGGTTATCAATTGAGTGGCTCGGATCATATTTTTTGCTTAATCTCTGGCAAAAAATGCTGAGAAATCCACAATTAAAAATATAACTATCAAAATTGCTCACGCCAAGGGTTAAAATAAACTAGATAAATAGTTTTATGTTTAGTTTCTCCTATGTTTAACTGGTTCCGTCGTCAGAAAGTCCAACCCGAACAAGAACAAACACCCCCCGCACCCGTAGAGGAAACCCCCAGCGAGACAACCAGTCAGGAAGAGTATTTAGATTGGGCCAAAAAAGCCTTTAAAAATATTCAAGAGAAAAAAGCCACGGCCGAGGCCGTCGTGAGCGAACCCTCTGAAACATCTATTGCTGAAACCGAACCTCTGCAAGAGGAAGAACCGGTTAAAGAAGAAGAAACCGAGGATAATACCCCCGCATGGCTGAAAAAATCTGATCGCCTCGAAATTCTCAAAGAAACCGCCATCGAAACCCCCACAGAACCAGATGAGGACTTTATCTGGTCCGCCAAAGTTTTAGCCAATCAGGGACGACAAGCAGAGGACGTTTCGGAAGAAGAAATCACTTGGTTAAAAAAATTGCGTCAGGGTTTAGGCAAAACGCGCCGCAGCTTGGTCAATCAGCTTAAGGCCGTGGTCGGTCAGGGTCCCCTCAATCAAGACGCGGTGGAGGAAATTGAAGCTTTATTGCTTCAGGCCGATGTGGGGGTAGATGCCACCGATTATATTATCACTACCCTCCAAAATAAGCTAAAACAGGAAGCTTTGCCCCCCGAAAAAGCGATCGAATATCTCAAAGAAATTATCCGCGAGATTTTAGATGCACCTTTAGCCAATTATAGCAACCCCGGTTTTGAGCCAGAAAAAGGCAAATTAAATATCTGGATGCTCACAGGAGTTAACGGAGTGGGTAAAACGACGACTATCGGCAAATTAGCCCATTTATCTAAACAATCTGGCTATAGTTGTATAATCGCCGCTGCCGACACCTTTCGCGCTGCTGCCGTGGAACAGGTGAAAGTTTGGGGAGAGCGATCGCAAGTCGAAGTAATTGCCAACCCGGGCAAAAATACCGACCCGGCCGCCGTGGTGTACGATGGCATCGAAGCCGCTAAATCCAGGGAGGTAGAATTACTCTTAGTGGATACGGCGGGAAGATTGCAGAATAAAAAGAACTTAATGGCAGAATTAAGCAAAATTCGCCGCATTATCGACAAAAAAGCTGAGAGTGCCGTGGTGGAATCGCTTCTAGTTCTCGATGCCACTTTAGGACAAAACGGGCTGCGACAGGCCGAGGTTTTCTCGGAAGCTGCCCAATTAAGCGGCGTGATCCTGACTAAAATCGATGGTACAGCTAAAGGAGGTGTCGCCCTTGCCGTAGCGCGTCAGCTTAACCTACCGATTCGCTTTGTCGGCGCCGGGGAAGGAATCGAGGATCTGCGGCCCTTTTCCAGTTACGAATTCGTGGAAGCTTTACTGAGTGGCGATTAATCTCACCCTAGCTATCTTTCATAATCTTTTCATGGTTGCTTCATAATTGTCTCATTTTTAGTTATGCTAGAACTGGAGACTCAGGGTAACAACTATGCAAAGGACAATTACAGTTAGTCATCTAGGAGTATATTATCGCGGCGTGGAAGCCCTACGGGATATCACCCTGAAAATTTATCCAGGACGATTAACCGGTATTATCGGTCCCAACGGTGCGGGCAAAAGTACCCTGATCAAAGCCATGCTAGGATTAATTCCCGTACAACAGGGAAGCGTTAACTATCAAGGGCAATCTCTACAGCAACAACTGGATAAAGTCGCTTATGTTCCCCAAAGATCTCAAATCGACTGGACCTATCCCGTCACCGCTTGGGATGTGGTAATGATGGGGAGAGTCAGAAAAACGGGTTGGTTTCGTCCTTTTTCCCATATTAGTCGTCAACGGGCTTTAAATGCCCTAGAACGGGTGGAAATGGCTGATTTACGCCATCGTCCCCTCGGTCAGCTGTCGGGGGGACAACAGCAAAGAGTCTTTTTAGCCAGATCTTTGGCCCAAGAAGCGGAGATTTTCTGTTTTGATGAACCTTTCGTTGGGGTAGATCAAAAAACCGAGGGGGTTCTTTTTAATATCTTTGGTGAGTTAGCCCAAGAAAATAAAATTGTCCTGGTGGTTAACCATGATTTAGGCGAATCTATCACCCATTTTGCTGATTTAATCCTCTTAAATAAAGAATTGATCCTCGCCGATCAACGATCTAAGGTCTTAACCGATTTTAATCTCCGGCGCGCCTATGGGGGTAAAGTCTCCTTCTACGATGCCATGACACCACCAGATCATCCCCGCTCGAGTCTCGATTATTTCGATCGCCTCTCGAAAAACAATGCGATAAACTAGAAGCGAAGATATTTTGGCTGACTGCCGATAGGGACACCGATGAAAACTATTTCCCCGCAAGAAGTAACAGGAACGATCGAACTGGCTCCTAACTATCGAATTCCCCTGTTTTTGGTAATTTTATCGCTGCCTTTACTCTTTTTACAGGTCTGGCTGGGCATAATTTTCTCCCTGTTAGGGCTATTCTTGATGTTCCAGACTACCCGCATTCGTCTCCAGTTTACCCCCACCTCCTTAGATGTCTATCTATCTGGGCAACAAATTCGCTCCTTTCCCTACCAAGAATGGCAAAATTGGCGGATTTTCTGGAATAAAGTCCCGATCCTATTTTATTTCAAAGAAATTAACAGCATTCATTTTTTGCCCATTATCTTTGACAGCGCAACCCTGAGACTGTGCCTCGAAAAATACTATCCTTTAGCAGCATCGCCAGCGATCGACTCAGAAGCGAACTAAGATTGAGTTAAAATAAAATCTAGCAATTAATAGCGTCTTAAGTAGGTAGGTGTTAAAAATTGTCAGCTCCCCCCGCCTATCGGCACCCCCCTTATTAAGGGGGGCAGGGGGGATCCCCCCGCCTATCGGCACCCCCCTTATTAAGGGGGGCAGGGGGGATCGAAGGCAAGATATATCGTCTATTAATTAGAACCACTTACTTAATTGCCTGCCTTGGCCCTCTGTTCGCTCTGCATTTCTAAAGCCGATGAATTCAGAAGATTTTAATGTTTTACCCCTTGACAAAATGACAGACTTACCCAATGAATCTGTCGAAGAATTTAGTTTTGATGATCTCTGGAACGATCGCCCAGTAGAGAATCCGCTGCCATCGGCAATCGCCCCCGAAGGCGAATTAGTTCCCACAGCGCAGGCGCAACCCCTGCGGGCAGAAATCGAGGCTCTAGAACGGCAAAAACAGAGCCTAGAGGCAGAAATCTCGGCATTAAAAGCGGAAAGAGAACGCTTGATCGCCGAGGAACTAGGAGATATCAAAGCTCAAATCGAAAGAATGCTCAAGGAAGGCGTAAAAGACCTAGAACAACGCAAACAGGCGTTAGAAGTGGCGATCGAACAGTTAGAACGCCGTCGTGAGCGGATTCGGCAGGAAATGCGGAGTAATTTCGCCGGAGTCTCCCAGGATATGGCCGTGCGGGTTCAGGGATTTAAAGACTATCTGGTGGGCAGTTTACAGGATTTGGCTGCGGCTGCCGAACAGTTGGAATTACCCCGTTTTGAGACCCCCGAAAAATCCCCCCGACCCGTGGAACCTCCCCTGCGGACCGAACGGGAGGAAAACCCCCGTCCATCCCGTGGCAGTCAAGGCCGGGATGATCGCGAAGAAAGTCCCCGTCCCTCCCGTAGCAGTAACCAGGGCCGGGATAATTGGCAAGAACCCCGTCGCTCTAACCGTTCGGGTTATGAATCGGAACCGGTGGGACAATCTACCCCCAGACAGGGCTTTTCTGAGCAAAATCAGCGCATCCAAACTCTTTTAGACCGTTATCGCAGTCGTCCTGACTATTACGGTCCGCCTTGGCAATTACGGCGCACTTTTGAACCAATTCACGCCGAACGGGTGCAACAGTGGTTCTTTAAACAGGGGGGCCGGGGTACTGTTCGCGGTATGGGCAGCCGTCTCCAGAATATTCTGGTCGCTTCGGCAATTATCTCGATTATGGCGGAATTACAGGGCGATCGCTTCCGTTCTCTCGTTCTGGCTAATAGTCCCGAACGTTTAGGCGAATGGCGGCGCGGTCTCCAAGATTGTCTCGGCATTTCCCGCGCCGATTTTGGACCAGACCGCGGCATCGTTCTCTTTGAGTCTCCCGAAGCTTTAATTCAAAAAGCGGAACGTTTAATTGAGGATAAATATTCACCGCTCATTATCATCGATGATACCGAAGAACGGCTCAATTTCGCTCTTTTACAATTCCCCTACTGGTTAGCTTTTGCCCCTGAACCCCAACAAAGTTCTAGTTATTGGTATTAACTAATTAGGGTTTGCGGCAAAAAGTTTTTCCTGGCGGCAGGGTGTAGGGTTTTACCAATTTTGAGGGGGTCAATTACCTAATTTTCAGGGAAAAAGTCCCGGAATTTTCCCGCCGATTACTGCAAGGGTCGGCACTTTTTGAGGTAAAAAAAATCTAAAAACCTTGTTGGATAAGGTTTTTAGATTTATTCGGCATACCCTAACTAGGGCTTGCTTAATAATGGTAAAACCCTTTTAAAATAAGGCTTTTGACCTGTTAAAGTCCGATGTTCATGCTGCGAAAATAGGATTGGGACTTTCAAAAACCTTGCATTATCCTTCTTGTAGTACATCGCTTGGTACACAAAACAAGGGCAACAAAGCCTGAAACGACTGGCTACTGACGACCGGCTACTGAATCCTACCCCCAGGAAAAACTTTTTCAGCAGACCCTATTTACATATTTTATGCGATTTAATCCTTATTTTTGACGTTTTTGAACCCTCAAAAATTAATTATGCAAGAGGTTT
>NZ_JAPZQJ010000199.1:0-23552 GCF_027530405.1 Microcystis sp. LE19-41.2A
CCTAATTTTCAGGGAAAAAGTCCCTGAATTTCCCCCTGATCACTCCCATATCTGGTACTTTTTGAGGGGAAAAAAGTCCAAAAGTCTTATCCAACAAGGTTTTTAGATTTATTCAGCAAGCCTTAATTATCTTATAGCCTCTGGAATTTTAGGGAGATGGGGAAGTGGGGTAGATAGGGAAGTGGGGAAGTGGGGTGTGGGGTGTGGGGTGTGGGGTGTGGGGAAGTGGGGAAGTGGGGAAGTGGGGAAGTGGGGTAGATAGGGAAGTGGGGAAGCTGTCTCATCACCCTATCACCCCAAAACCCTATCACCCCAAAACCCTATCTCCTGTCTCCTATCTCGGAGTCTCCTGTCTCGGAGTCTCCTGTCTCGGAGTCTCCTGTCTCCCGACTCCTGAATACTGACTCGATTCTGGCTGCTATAGTAGAAAAGCACCCATTGCTGACGATATCTGAGGTAGATTGCCGTGACTATTGCTTTAGACCAACTGCTCACCCCCGACATTTTTCGACCGGCGCGTTATTTGGGCAACGAGTTAGGTGCTAAACATAAAGAATGGGCAAGTGCTGTGGTTCGTTGGGTGTTAACCTATCCGGAAGTGTACGAAGTGGGGGCATCTAACCTCGGCCATATTATCCTCTACAATATCCTCAATGCTCAACCCCGCCAACTCTGCGATCGCACTTATTTACCCGCACCGGATTTAGCCCAAAAACTCAAACAGACAAAAACCCCCCTATTTGCCCTAGAATCCCGTCGTTGCCTCACCGATTTTGATATTCTGGGTTTTAGTCTCAGTTATGAGCTAGGAGCCACCAATATTTTAGAAATGCTCGACCTAGCGGCAATTCCCTTGACTTGGAGAGCAAGAGACTCAGGTAACTATCCGCTAATTTTTGCCGGGGGACAAACTGCCACCTCTAACCCCGAACCCTACGCCGACTTTTTTGATTTTATCGCCCTCGGTGATGGCGAAGAATTATTGCCAGAAATCGGTTTAATTTTAGAAGAAGGTAAACTAGCTAATCTAAGCAAAGAAGAACTATTACTAGATTTAGCCCAAATTCCGGGGGTATATGTCCCCCGTTTCTACGATGTCACCCCAATCGGTGCAGTTATCCCCAATCGTGACGATGTACCGCAAAGAATTTTACGCCGGGTAGCTACTCCTATCCCAGCCTATTCTATCGGTTTAGTTCCCTTCGTGGAAACGGTTCACGATCGCCTGGTGGTGGAAATTCGTCGCGGTTGCACTCGGGGATGTCGTTTTTGTCAACCGGGGATGTTAACCCGTCCTGCGCGGGATGTGCAACCAGAAGCAGTCATCGAATCGATTGAAAAAGGAATGCGAGCGACGGGATATAATGAATTTTCCTTATTATCTCTCAGTTGCTCCGATTATCTAGCTTTACCTGCCGTGGGTATGGAGATTAAAAACCGTCTCCAGAATGAGAATATATCTCTATCCTTACCCAGTCAAAGAGTCGATCGCTTTGACGAAAATATTGCTAACATAATTGGGGGCAATCGTCAATCGGGTTTGACCTTTGCACCGGAAGCGGGAACCCAACGAATGCGCGATGTGATTAACAAAGGGTTAACCAACGAAGAACTACTCAGAGGGATAAAAACTGCTGTCGAACAGGGTTGGGATAAGGTCAAACTCTATTTTATGATCGGTTTGCCAGGGGAAACCGATGTGGATGTCATCGGTATCGCGGAAACCCTGCGTTGGTTGCGTCGGGAATGTCGTTTACCGAAGCGGAAACCCCTCGATTTTACCCTAACTATCTCGAATTTTACCCCTAAACCCCATACCCCCTTCCAGTGGCATTCCGTCTCGACGGCCGAATTTATCCGCAAACAGGAGTTATTAAGACAGGAATTCCAAGGCATGAGAGGGGTAAAAGTCAATTATACCGATGTCCGCATCTCGGCTATGGAAGATTTTATCGGTCGCGGTGACAGAAGTTTAGGGAAAGTGGTGCTGCGCGCTTGGCAATTGGGAGCCGGGATGGATGCTTGGTGGGATAATACGGAAAAAGCCTATCAAGCATGGTCACAGGCGATCGAAGAATCCGGTTTAACTTGGAAATATCGTCAGATAGAACAGGGAGAATGGCATATTTTTGCCGATGCAGACAAAGATATTTTAGAGCGTCCTCTGCCCTGGGATCATCTGGATACCGGTATCGATAAAAAATGGCTACAGGAGGACTTAAAACGCGCCCTAGACGCGGCAACAGTCCCCGATTGTTCTTTTGAGGGTTGTTCCCATTGTGGCGTTTGTAGCCTCGATTTTGGTCATAATATCGTCATTGAAGCGCCCCCGATTCCCGCTTTTGCTGGACATTTTCAACCCAATCAAGAACGCGCCCAAAGAATTCGGGTTTGGTTTGGCAAAATTGGCGAAATGGCCTTAGTTAGCCACTTGGATCTGGTGCGTTTATTTGATCGCGTCGTCCGTCGCGCTGCTATTCCCATTTCCTTTACCGGTGGATTTCACCCTGGTCCGCGCATTTCGATCGCCAATGCTTTATCCTTGGGAGCAACCAGTAGCGGTGAGATTGTCGATTTTGAATTGACAAAAGTGATGGATTTAGAGAGGTTTAAACAGCAATTAAGCGCACAATTGCCCGCAGATTTACCAGTGTATCAGGTGGAAGAAATTCCCTTAAATGCTCCCGCTGCCACCCGTTTGTTAGAAAAAGCTGCGTATTTGCTCACTTTTAACAGTGAGGGAATTGACTGCCAACAATGGCAAAATTGGATCGAGGCGATTAAACAAGCAACGGTGATGGAACGGGAAAAAACCACCAAATCCGGCAAAAAAGTCACGATTAATCTGCGAGAACAATTATATGAATTAGAGTTAAAAACTGTTGACAAACAAGCCGTTTTGTGCTATGTGGGCAGTTGTCGCAATGATGGCACTTTACTACAGCCCGATCATATCGTCGAGATGTTAGAAAGGGTTTCTGGCCAAGAACTTTCGCTGCTGAATTTTCATCGTCAGCGCTTGATTTTAGGCGCTTAACCATCGTCAACTGTTCCCTTTATACTAAACTAAGTAGGGTTGGCTGAATAAATCTAAAAACCTTGTTGGGTAAGACTTTTAGACTTTTTGTCAATCAAAAAGTACCAGATCTGGGAGTGATCGGGGGGAAAATTACTGGACTTTTTCCCTGAAAATTAGGTAATTGACCCCCTCAAAATCGCTAAAACCCTACACCCCACACCCCACACCCTGTCCCCACGAAAAACTTTTTCAGCAGACCCTACTTAAGAGAGTCAGCTAATCTTGATCGACTAATTCTAAGGAATCATCAATCAAAGCTGGCCGATAATTTTGAACAACCATCGGTAAAAAAGCCCCTCTTAAACCCTTTTTTATTCTCTCGGCCGTTTGATCAAAAACCACAAATAAAGGATGAATTGTTTCTGCACCTTCACTAAACATATGTTGTTCTCTGGGGGGCATTAACCATTCATATTCTTTATCTAAACATATTTGGGTTTCGCGCCAGCGTTTCAACAAATCAGAAAAATCTTCCCCCGGACGATGGATAAAAATCAGGATTTCTGAACCTAATTTAATTTTCCATTCCGGATCACACATCAGAATCGCCAAATCACAAGCTAATTGTACCGTCTTTCTAGATTCAAGGGCAGAAGATGGACGAATTCTGACCAAGGGCAAGGGAATAGTAATTAAACTCTCTTCAGGACGACGCATACTAGGAATTAACTCTAAATAGGGGCGATATTGTCGCAATAATTCGATCGCCCCCTCACGACAGCTATATTCCGCTAATAAAGTTTCGTAAGACACAGATTCACCTAATCAAATAAAAGGAGATGAAAATTCAAATCTTGCTGATTTCCAGCTACCGGCAATAGTCACTGATCACTGATCACTGCTCAACTTATCCCAACGCATCGAAGATTTTAAACATGGGCAAGTACATAGACAAAAGAATAATTCCCACCATCCCCGCAACACCAACCATCATCAAGGGTTCAATGATACTGGTTAAAGCTTTAACGGCCTGTTCCACCTCATCTTCGTAGAAATCCGCCACTTTCATCATCATGGCATCTAATTCTCCCGTTTCCTCCCCAATACTAATCATTTGAATTGCCAAAGGTGGGAAAACATTGGCTTTTTGTAGGGCCAAACTCATCATTCCCCCCTGCTGAATTTCCGCCTTGGCACCGGCGATCGCATTGGCAATTACCTGATTACCCACCGTATTACAAACGATGTCGAGGGAACTTAAAATTGGGACACCAGAACGCGTCAGAGTCCCAAAAACCCGGCAAAATCTAGCCACAGCCGACTTTTCATTCAAATCACCAAAAAGAGGCATTTTAAGGAAAAAATGGTCAATTTGCAGACGACCCATCGGGGTTTTGTAATAGCGACGCAGTAAAAAAACCGTGGCAACAATGGTGACAATCGGAATTAAAATCAACCAACTACGCATCACACCACTTAAAAAGAGCATAAATTGCGTTAAAGCCGGTAGTTCCACCTTTAAATCGGTGAAAATTTTCGCAAAGACGGGAATTAAAAATATCGTCATCCCGAAAAACACAACTACCGCCAAAATTCCCACCGCTACTGGATAAGTCATCGCTGATTTAATCTGGTTTTTCAAGCGGGCCATATCTTCCAAAAGTTTCGAGAGACGGTTCAGCACTTCATCGAGTACCCCCCCCGTCTCTCCAGCTTCGATCATACTGACATAAAGTTCATCAAAACATTCGGGATGTTTGGCCATCGCTTCCGATAACGGAGTCCCTTGCTGTACCTCAGCACTAATCGCTTGTAGGGCTTTTTTCATCTTGGGATTACCGCATTGATCCCCCAAAACTCCCAAACATCTCACAATCGCCACACCAGCATTAATCATTACCGAAAATTGACGGGAAAAAACCGCTTTATCTTTGATGGAAATGCTGGCAAACATCAACTGTAAACCGGAAAGATCGATCTCTCCCCCCACTTTTTTGACTTTACCGACGGCGGCATATTTCGCCTTCAGCATCGTCCGGGCCTGTTCGGGAGACATAGCTTCAACTTTCTCTTGGAAAACTTTTCCAGAGCCGCTTTTAACTTGTGCGACAAAAGTAGGCATAGAACAAATCAGTTATCAGTTATCAGTTATCAGTTATCAGTTATCAGTTATCAGTTATCAGTTCACTGTTTACAGCAAAAAACTTCCCACTCTCCTATACCTTTTAAACAGGATTTAGGATTAAATCCGGGCTTTAGCGTTAGCGCTGGCCCCGGCGATAAGACGTTGTAATTCATCGGGTTTACCGCTTTTAGAAATGGCCTCTTCCAAAGAGACAACACCCCTAACAACTAAATTAGCTAATCCCTGTTCCATGGTTTGCATTCCTAACTTCATTCCCGTTTGAATTGCTGAATAGACTTGGGGGGCTTTTCCTTCCCGAATTAGATTAGCGATCGCTGGAGTTACCACCATGATTTCCTGTACCATTGCCCGACCAAATTCCCCCGGTTTAGGATTTTTTTTCTTGACTAGGTTTTGACTAAAAACTGCTAGTAAAGAATTGGATAACATGGCGCGAATTTGTGCCTGTTGGTTAGCAGGAAAAACGTCAATAATCCGATCCACTGTTCCCGCTGCCGAGCTAGTGTGTAGGGTTCCGAAGACTAAGTGACCAGTTTCTGCCGCCGTGATTGCCAAACTAATTGTTTCTAAATCCCGCATTTCTCCCACAAGGATAATATCAGGATCTTCCCGTAAAGATGCTCTTAAAGCGTTAGCAAAACTCTTGGTATCTTCTCCTTTTTGTCGTTGGTGAAACAGACTTTTTATATTAGGAAAAACGTATTCAATTGGGTCTTCTACCGTTAAAATATGTTCAGACCTAGTCCGATTAATTAAGTCTAAAATTGCCGCTAAAGTGGTAGTTTTACCCGAACCTGTTTGGCCAGTTACGAGAATTAATCCCCGCGGTCTTTCCGATAACTCCCGTACTACTCTAGGTAAATTTAATTGTTCAAAGTTAGGAATTTTAGAGGACAAAGCCCGTAAACAAGCTGCATAAGCACCCCTTTCTTTATAAACATTGACCCTAAATCTTGCTAATCCTTTCACCCCGTAGGAACAGTCTAATTCCCAATTCTGCTCTAACTCTTTTCTTTGGGTATTATTGAGCATACTAAAAATCAATTTCTGACAATCTTGCGGGGTTAAAGATTCTTCATTAATCGGGGACAGTTTGCCACTAATGCGAAAATAGACCGGCGCCCCAGACTGAATGTGCATATCGGAACCGCCCATCTCGACCAATTGTTCCATTAAATCTTCGATCATTAATTCCATAAGTTAAACCCCATCTCTAAGGTAAAATCAGTGAACAGTAACCAGTGAAAAGACATTGGGAAAGTGCTATTTAAGACTACTCACTTAATACTCCTTACTTAAAACTCAAATCTCATAACTGATAACTGAAAAACTGTCTTAATCACTAAATCGCGGTGTCATACAATAGGGACAATCGAGCCATTCTGGTTGTAGTTCGGCGCGACAACCACGACAGATTAAACCGCTTTTCCGTTTGGCTTTTAGTTCCGCTTCCAGACCGGAATCGGTAAATGTCACCCGTTCCACTTCTTCGAGGGTGGTGTAACCCTCGCGCACCAGATTTAAACTATAGGCTAGGAGTGTCACCATGCCCTCATCGACGGCCGTCTCCTTAATGCGATCGGTGGTTGCCCCTTGGTTAATTAACTGCTGTAGTCGTTCACTATTCTGCATTACCTCATAGACACCAATGCGACCTTTATAACCGCTGCCGCTACACTTAAGGCAGAGATTGCCCTGTTTTCGCGCCTGTTGAATTTCCTCAAGGGTGAGGGTATTAGCCTTATAAAAGGTCACTTCCCGTTCATTGGCGGCGGAAAGACCAAAACGGGCTAATTCCTCTTGACTGGGGTGATAGGCGACTCGACACTGGCTACAGACGCGCCGCACGAGACGCTGGGCCAAGACTCCCAAGAGAGAACCAGAAATCATAAACGGTTCAACCCCCATCTCATCGAGACGAGCGATCGCACCTGCGGCATCGTTGGTGTGTAGGGTAGTTAGGACCAAGTGACCGGTTAGGGCGGCCTCGATCGCTGTTTTGGCCGTTTCCTTGTCCCTAGTTTCTCCCACCAGAATCACATCCGGGTCTTGTCGCATGAATGCCCGCAGAATCGAGGCGAAATCCATGCCTTTTTCGCGAATTACCTGCACCTGGGTGATGCCTGGTAGAGAATATTCGATCGGATCTTCGGCCGTACTAATATTGACCCCGGGGTGATTTCTTTCCGCTAACACCGAGTATAAAGTGGTGGATTTCCCCGAACCGGTCGGGCCTGTCACCAGCAACAGACCAAAGGGACGACTGGCCATGTCTCGGACGATTTGCAGGGTCTTTTGATCGGTGATCAGTTTATCTAAACCCAACTGGGTGGCCGAGTTATCGAGAATCCGTAAACAGACTTTTTCCCCGTAGCGACTGGGCAGGGTATTAACCCGAAAATCCACTTTCCGCCCTTGATACATCCGCCGAATTTTACCATCTTGGGGAAGACGACGTTCGGCGATATCGAGCTCGGCCATGATTTTAAGACGGGCTGTAACCGCCGGGGTAATTCTTTTCGGCAGTGGCTCAAAAGCTTGATGAAGAACTCCATCTTTGCGAAAGCGAATTTTCAGGAATTCTTCTTGGGGTTCGATGTGAATATCGGAAGTCCCTTCCTGTAGGGCTTTAGCTATAATTTTATTGACGAGGTTGATGACGGGAGCTTGATTAGCTTCCCCTTCTCCGAGATCATCGGCCACTTCATCGTTAGCCGCACCAGAGGCCACCTCAATATTGCTGACAATACCAGTGAGATCCGAGAGTTTTTCTAGTTCTTTTTCTTTTTGCAGTCGGGCTTTTTCCTGTTCTAATTCCGATTGAGCCGAGTGGAATTTTTCCAGTAATCTTTCATAATCTTCGCTAGTAATCACCAAACGCTGTAAACCTAACTCCCTGGGGCGGAGAATACGATTAATATCGTCGGAAGCCTCGAGGTTGTCGGGATCGACCATGGCTATCAAAATCGCAGCCGGCTCTCCTTCGATCTTTCGCAGGGGGATGAGACGATAGCGACGACAAAGATCGATCGGAATCAAAGAATCGATCAATCGGGCTATTTCCAGTCCATCCACATCGCTTAATTCGGGGTCGATCGATTCGACTCCGTAGAGAATTTTTAATTCAAATAACTGATTTTTCTTGTACTGTCGCTGCAAATCCGGGGGCAAAGGGCGCCCAGTTAGTTGTTGTAATATTTCTACTAGCGATCGTCCCGATTTCCGTGTTTCCACTAGGGCTTGTTGCATTTGGTCGGCACCGATATATCCCGACTGCACCAACTTGTTACCAAAGGGGGAAAAGTAATTGCGTAGGGCAACGGCACGGGTTTTCTTGGAAGAAAATGTCATAGACGATTCTTAACCTCTCCACTACCCTTAAATGTTCCCAATTTTACTGGTAAAATTGCATTCTAGCAAAAATTTTTCTAGATCACCGATTATCTATCGGGGTCGCTCATATCTAGTTACGCATCTTGTCCACAAAATGTTACATTAAGGGTTAAACCTTGATTATTAGCTGGTACTTAAAGACCAAAATTAGCAGTAAATGGTCATATATTGCCAAATTACCCAATAAAATTGTCTACTATGAGTGCAGAACCAAATACCTCAGTAATTTTCGACGAAAACCAAGAATCCTTTCCTAATTCCCCCGAATCCCTGACCACCGAATCGGAAGCCAGTGTCACCGATGAAGCCAAAACTGTGACGGATCAGGCCGCCTCTAGCGAGGAATTTTCCTTTCTAGGCGGAATGACTATCGATACTCTACAAGAGGAAATTGATACTCTCAAACAGCAGTTAGAGGAACAAACCCAACAGGTTGATGCCTACAAGAAACGCTATATCACTCTAGCAGCCGAGTTCGACAATTTTCGCAAACGCACAGCCAAGGAAAAAGAGGAACTGGAAACAAAAATCAAGGGCAAAACCCTGATGGAAATTCTTGGCGTGGTGGATAATTTTGAGCGCGCCCGTACTCAAATTAAACCGGCTAATGATGGCGAGATGGGTATTCACAAGAGTTACCAAGGGGTCTATAAAATCTTAGTAGAGAGTCTCAAGCGTTTAGGCGTTTCCCCCATGCGTCCGGAAGGTCAACCCTTTGATCCCACCTACCACGAAGCGATGATGCGGGAGTACACCGATGAACATCCCGAAGGCACGGTGGTCGAGCAGCTAGTGCGAGGATACACTCTCGGAGAAGATGTTTTGCGTCATGCTTTGGTAAAAGTGGCCGCCCCCAAAGAGACAGATCCTAACGCTGCTCAGTCAGAAGCGACTGCCATCCCATCCCAGGAATCAGTCTAAAATCCCGATGGGGATTAAAGCAGTTTGAGGGTTAGGTATTAGCTGGTAGGGTATGTATTCCCTCCCTATCCCCTATTCCCACTGAAAGACTTTTTCTCTCTTGACCTAAAGTTTGCTGAAAAAGTTTTTCGTGGGGGCAGGGTGTGGGTTGTAGGATTTTACCCATAAGAGCCAAAGATATTATCCCACAAGGTTTTTAGATTTATTCAGCAGGCCCTATTGATCTTTTAATTAAAAACGCTTCTATACCCAAGGCTTTTGCTCCTTGGTAATCCTCTTTTTTACTATCGCCAATATGCCAAGCTTGTGCGGGGGAACAATCATGTTTTTGCAGGGCGATTTGAAAAATTTCAGCATCGGGTTTAGCTGCTCCTGCATGGGAAGAAATCGTGATCGATCGAAAAAAATATTCTAAGCCTAATTCGGCCAAAACTTGGTAGATACGACTATCAAAATTAGAAATAATGCCCAACTCGATCCCCTGAATCTGCCAGAGTCTTAAAGCGGGAATGACATCCTCGTACAGCACCCAAGGCTCGGCCGTGGCAAAATGACGGTAAAGTTCGCCAAAAAAAGCCTCAAAATCGGGAAATCGTTCCAGATAACCTAAATTATTAAAAACCGCCCCAGTCAGCGATCGCCACCAGCGATACTCTAACTCGGGAATTTGTGCCGGTTCAACCTCAGGAAAAGCTAAGGGGGGAGCAGTGGGGAAAATAGCCGAGAAAGACTGTTCTATAGGCTCGGCCGCCACCTCTACCCCAAAATCCGCCGCTATTTGACTATAAATTGCTCCGACACTGCCTTTTACCCCAAAAATGGTCCCCACAGCATCGAGAAAAATAACTTGCGGTTTCTCCATGAGAGTTTTGTCTTTAACGGTCTAACTGAGGTTTTTAGGGTCGGTCCTTTGGGGGGCCTAACACACCTAACCATTGCTTATTTTAAAGGATTATGGCCGAAATTCTCGGATCGCTTGCCAAACTCTTAATACCTCTGCCACCGTCCATGCTTGGGCAAAAGCACCCCTGGGGGTAAAAGGGGCATTACCATCGAAAATTTCACTTAAATTACCGATACAGCTATCCCGAAGATGGTCGATCATCGGTGTTAAAAAACTCTCAGCTAGGATGGGATCGCGATAGACTTTTAGATGGGCCTCGATAAATGCCCCTAATAACCATCCCCAGACTGTCCCCTGATGGTAGGTACTATCTCTTTTTAAGCGATCGCCACTGTAAACGCCACGGTAATCGGGATGATCGGCAGCCAGCGATCGCAAACCGCGAGAAGTCAACAATTTTAAAGCACAAATATCGACAATAGCCCTTTTCTGTGGGGAATTTAATAACTCCTCCACCGACAAAGACACGGCAAAAAGTTGATTCGGTCGTAAACTGGCATCATTCCCCTTTTCCGTATCCAAAACATCGTAACAATACCCCAGAGAATCATCCCAGAAGCGAGAGAACCCTTTTAGGGTCATTTTTCTCATTTTTTCGTAATCAGTGGCATCCATGCCCAAATAATGGGCAAATTGAACCATTATTTTGAGGGCATTGAACCAAAGGGCATTAATTTCTACGGGTTTGCCGATGCGGGGAGTAATCACCAGATCATCAACTTTGGCATCCATCCAAGTCAATTGTACTCCCGCTTCGCCGGCATAGATCAAACCATCGTCATCTAGGTGAATATTGTAGCGAGTACCGCGACGAAACCAAGCGATCACTTCCTTTAAAGCGGGATAAATAGTTCTGAGAAACTCAAAATCTTGGCTTTGGTTAAAATAGGAACGAATGGCTTCAAAATACCAAAGAATAGCATCGACAGCGTTATATTCGGGCATTTCTCCCCCATCGGGCAGTAAATTCGGCAATAAACCCTGGTCTAGATAACGGGAAAAAGTTAGTAAAATCTGACGGGCGATCGCAGATCTGCCTGTAGTCAAAGTTAATCCTCTTAGGGAGATCATCGTATCGCGACCCCAATCACCAAACCAAGGATAACCCGCGATTATCGTTTTGCCCTCCGGTTGATCCCGGAGAGGACGACTAACGATAAACTGGTCGGCAGCGAGGGTAAGTTGTTGAATCCATTCAGGCTGCTGGGGATTAATCAGACTATTTTCGTAGCGATAGCGAGACTCTAGAGAAGATTGACCGTCTAAATTCGGATCGGGACGGGTACTAGCGGCAATTGTCACCGATTCTCCCACTTTAAGAGTAGCCGAAAAACTAGCCCCATGGAGATGATTTTCTCGATCGATTAAACCCCGATAACGTTCCACGGCCAAATCAAAGCGATAATACCAGATATGAGCGGGAAAAACCTCTCCCTGACTGATTAATAGATAAAAAGGTACAGCATGGTTATATGCAATCACTCTGACTCCTTTTTCCAGGGGACTAATAGCCATTTGCCAGTTAAAACCCTGGGTATTGCCGTGAAAATCACGATAATTGACAAAAGCAGTCAGATTGAGAGTTAGGGGAGAATTGCCACGACGGTAGGTATAGTGAGTATAGGTGGTATTTTCTCCCTGTTCCATCCAGATACGCTTTTCTAGTAAGGCATCCCCGCAGATAAAAGTCCAGACGGGAATTGTGCCTTCCAGATGAAAACTTTCGATATTAATATAGCCTTGCGGTTCGATCGTAGCACCTAACCAGCGATTGCTGGCCAGATGATAAATTTTCTGGTTATATTGTACCGATTCATCGATTTTAGTCACAAGAAGCGTTCTTTGCGTCGGTGGAGCCAAAGCAGCGATCAAGAGGCCATGATAACAGCGAGTTAGCAATCCGGCCACAGTTCCCGCGGCAAAACCCCCAATACCATTAGTGACTAACCATTCGCGCTTTTCAGCCACTGGGAGACAATTACAGATGTCCCGACCGAAACGGAGCTTGACCATGAGCTTCCCAATTCCTAGTAATTTTGTTATAATCAAAAATTGTGTCTTTATATCTATAGAGTAACTCTATCTTAAGGAGAAAAATCAGCAGTGAGTAAACGTACTTTAGAAGGAACCACGCGCAAACAGAAGCGCACTTCTGGATTTAGAGCGAGAATGCGTAGCGTCAACGGACGCAAAGTAATTAAAGCTCGTCGGAAAAGAGGGCGCTATCGTTTAAGTGTTTAGGTTATTCTGGGAACCGACTAATTTTCGTGGGACTACCCCAAATTCATCGCTTAAAACATCGACAGGATTTTCAAGCTGTCTATGGAACAGGGAAGCGTTATCACGGTTCCCACTTAACCTTAATTAGTTTAGAGGATTCTTGCCCAGATGCCCCCGGCCCCAGTCGTTTTGGTATCTCGATTAGCAAGAAAGTTAGTAAAAAAGCGGTGGTTCGTAATCGACTAAAAAGGCAAATACGAGCGGTAATTCGGCAGTTATTGCCAGAAATAGCAGCAGGATGGCGAGGGATAATCATTATCCGTCCAGGGGCGATCGAGTGCAATTATGAACATTTTTTGCGAGAATTAAAGCAGTTGTTAGTGAAGGCGAATATAATTCATGGGCATTAAAGAAGAAACTTTTTATGAAGGCGGTCCGCACATCGGCGACCTAATCATCAATATCCTGCTAGGATTTACGGTGATTTGTTTACCTTTGACCGTTGGGGCAGTAGTACGGGCAATCTGGTTAAGATATAAGATAACCGATCGGCGGATTTCGATCACTGGGGGTTGGATGGGACGCGATCGCACAGATATTATCTATTCAGAAGTGGCAAAAGTGGCAAAAATGCCGAGAGGAATTGGTGTTTGGGGGGATATTGTCGTAACTCTCAAGGATAGAAGTCGTTTAGAAATGCGCGCGATGCCGAAATTCCGGGAAATTCATGACTACATTGCCGAAAGAGTCGCCGATAAAACCGGTCGTCCCCTAGAATCGATCATAAGTCAATAAAACAAAATAATCGATCGCCGCGATTCGATAAATTAGATTTGTTAGAAGTGAACCCCATTAAACGAGAAGGCATAGATTAAACCCATGGATTTTGGAGTCGGATTTATTTCCACAAATATCATGTTGCCAATCCTAGATTTTTTCTTTCGGATTGTGCATAGTTACGGTTTCGCCATCATTGCTTTAACGCTGGTGGTGAGATTTGCCGTCTTTCCCCTCAGCGCCGGCCAGATTCGCAATATGAGAAAAATGCGAATCACTCAACCCTTGATGAAGGAAAGACAGGCAGAAATTCAACAACGCTACAAAAACGACCCGCAAAAACAACAGGAGGAAATGGGCAAATTAATGCAGGAGTTGGGCAATCCCCTAGCCGGTTGTTTACCCCTGTTATTACAAATGCCGATTCTTTTGGCTTTATTTGCGACTCTGCGGGGTTCCCCCTTCTCGGACATTAACTATACCGTCGATTTACAAGTGCTGCCAACCGAACAAATCGCCCTCGTGCAGCGCCAACCCTATGGCACCAAACCCCAAAACGTCTATATTGACGAGTCTCTCCACTATCCCATCACCGCTTTTTTACCCCAAGGCAATAAAATCGCTCCGGGAGAACAGGTAAAAATCGACTTGCAAAACGACCAGGGCAAGTCTTTAAGCCAATTAGCCACGGAAGCACCGGAAAATAACCTAAAACCCACCTACGAGGTGGTTAAAGGTCAAGAACTGGTGCAAGTTAATGAAGACGGTTCCATCGTCGCTTTAGCCCCCGGAGATGCCAGTATTAAAGTTATCGTGCCGGGGATTGCCGCTAATACGGGTTTTCTCTTTATTGAGGCCCTGGGAAGAATTGGGGCAACCGGTGCCAATGGTGAAATTCACTGGGATATTTTGGCGATGGTGATCGCTTTCGGTATTAGTATCTATGTTAACCAAGAGTTATCCGGTGCCGGCGCTCCTTCGGGGGGGGCAGCCCAACAACAGCAAACGGTGAATAAAATCACCCCGATAATTTTTAGTATGATGTTCCTGTTTTTCCCCTTACCAGCGGGGGTATTGATGTATATCTTAACCGCGAACATCTTCCAAACTATTCAAACGGTGATTTTGATGCGGGAACCGTTACCGGAAAACCTGCAAAAATTGGTAGCGGAACAGGAAAAAACGGAAAAATCCCGCGATGCTCTCCCCTTTGAAAAACGTTCTAGCAAGAAAAAGGAAAAAACATCGTAATGAGTATATGGGAGCAAAATAGCGAGAAAGCTAAACAATGGCTGGAAAAACTGCTAAAGTTGATGGCCATGCCCGCAGATGTCCAGATTGGTGTGCAGGAATTGGGAACTGGACCTTCCTCCTGTTGGTTAATTATTGATAGCAGTCAATTGAGTCCCCAACAAGTGGAACTTCTCCTCGCTAACAAGGGTGAGGGACTGGATGCGATTCAATCCCTAGCTAATACGATTCTGAATATTGGTGTCGAGGCGGCAGAACATCAGTTCTATATTGTCGAAATCAATGGCTATCGTCAACAAAGACAGTCAGAACTTTTCGACTGGGTGAATCAGGCGGCGACGCAAGTGCGGCAAACAGGACAGGAAATAGAATTAAAAGCCCTATCTTCGGCAGAACGTCGCCAAATCCATGCCTTTTTTCAGGAAGAAAACGATTTAACCACGGAAAGTCGCGGCGTGGAACCCGATCGCCGATTAGTAATTCGTTTAAAATAAGACCAAAGGGTGGGGTAAAACCTGCCCTCTTGTGTCTTTTCGCCTGTTTTTGCTCTCAAAGCTCTGGCAGCCAAAATTTTGTCATCGATTGACGTTGTTAATAGTGGGATTAACTCCCCATCCAACTTTAAAAACACCCCACACCCACGAAAAACTTTTTGCCGCAAACCCTAGTTAATAACTTAACTTCAGAGCATTTACAGGTACATCATCCCAAGATTCTACGGTTCTTAAAACTGCTATCCACCCCGCTTGTTTTTGTTCGTCCGTAAGACTGGTTAACCAACTTTGATGACAATCTTTTGCCGCTTGTTCGTCTTGACAGGCAATACAAGCTTGTACTAAACCGCAGGGGTCAATCTGTTCATTTACCCAAATAATCATAGTTAATAGCCCTACTTAACTTTACTATTATAATCCATCGATCGCCCACAGAGAAACTTTTGATATTGATAACCTGTTACATAATTGGAGGATAACTCTGAAGGTTGACAGTCCGATAAATCTATTGAAGAATGGAAATTAATTAACCATAATTCAAAAGGGGGAGAAGATGGCAGATTAAAATTTGGCTTTTGTTCTGGGTTAACTAAGAGAAACTTAGGGTTTTTGTCGGGAAATCTTTGGTTGAATTCCCAAGCAATTCCCATCATTTCTCCCACCTGCACTAAACTCCTATAGCTAGTGGCAATTACTAACGGATAACGGCTATTATTTTCGATAGTGGTAACTAATTTATCTGGGCGATAATACTTACGATAGCCTAAATTAAAAGTCACACTTAGGGAACTAACTAAAGCCATGATAATTACAATAATTACTATTCTTTTCTGCTTCCTTTGCCAACAATTATCTAATAAAATTGCTAGAATTAAAATTACCGAGGGAAAGTAAACAAAACTATATCTAGCTCCCCGGGTAATATCGATCAAAAGCAGATAGGTGATGACAAAGAAAATGGCAATTGAACTGAGAACAAATGCCGAGAGAATGCCTAATTCGGGTTTATAGGAGTCTAGCCATGCTGTTTTTAATTGTGGGATAATCCAGAGAAAAAAACCGATCATTATTGCCCCAGAAATCAAGATAATTATTAAAAATTCTGATTCAACGGGGAGCAGAGAAAGCATAGTAATTAATGTTCCCAGCAATTGAAAAAAGGGGCTAATTACGGACAAAAAACTATCATTGTCTCTCTGAATCCAACTGGTCATCTGATTGCCATAATCTTTGGGTACAAAAGTGATAAACCAAATAATAATAAAGCTCAAGTTACCTAAAAAAACTAAACTTAAACGCCACCAATTAGTTATCCAAAAGTTTTTTTGTTTGATTTGATTGAATAAAATCCATAATAAAGTTATCGCTTCCGCTAGGATAGTTAAACTAAAAAAATAGTGGACTAATAACCCTAGACAGTTGACAATTAACCAGAAAAAAACCAAAGTATGGGATATTCTCTTATGGTCGATAATTTTGCTGCTTGCCCTCAGAAAACAGCCTAAAGATATGAGGACAAATACAACCGCTAAAGTATAATGGCGCGCTTCTTGGGAGATAAAAACCGCGTAGGGAGAAACCGCCATTAAAATCGCCGCTAGAAAAGCGATCGAGCCTGATTTAAAGACCAATTTACTGATAAAATAAATTAAAGGAATCGAAATAACTCCCCAAAAAACTGCCAGCGATCGCATTCCTGCTAAAGATACATATTCTCCCCGATCAAAGAATAATTTATTCCAGAGATAGGCGAAAATAAAATATAAAGGTGGATGATTGTCCTCCTGAATAACTAATTTAATTACATCGGCAATAGTTGCCTGATGGTTGCTCTGGAGAGGTGCTAATAAAGTGGCGAGGGAAATTATCTGATTTAACGGCACTATCTGGTAATTATTGCCAATACTAAAAACCATAGTGGCAAATTCATCCGTCCAGGGAGGTTTGCTAGTTAATTGTGTTAACCTAATAACCAGTCCCAAAATTATTACTAATCCTAACCAGCAAAAATCAGACCAAGCTAACCGCTCCTTGCTTCTTTGTTGTAGATTAGAAATGACTGTAGATAAATTCAATTTAATTGTTATCTCCGAAAGATTCGATTATTTTAACCGCTTCCGATGGGGAAATATCCTGACGGCAATTAGGATAATCATACTCCTCCCGGGCAATTAATGCCCCACTGAGACGATAAAAATATTCTCCCATTTTCATCCAATCGGAATACAAATCGGGTTCGGGAAATTGTTGCCTTAATTCCGAGTCTTTGGGTGTACCATAATTGAGCCAGTATCCTTCTCCAAATAGTGGAGAATTGAGCGCTAGGGTTCCCTCTAATTCTAAACCATCATCGCCCCTGGCGTTTTCGATTCCTTCCACCAAAAAACAGCTATTCTCGGCATTTTCAAAGAGGACTGCGTATCCATTCCCCTCTTCTGCGAGGATTTTAATCTCGCTGGCCCGAAATCCGGGAGGAATATAGTTAGGTAAAATAATCTTAGCATCTAGCGATCGCAGTTGTTGCCGTTGACTGGCGCTCAAAGTTACCGTTTCTGCTCTCAAATATTGCCCATTGTCAATAATAACAATAGATAATCCTAAAACTAAAGGCCAGAAAAATTTTATGGTCATAATCGCTGTTTCTAGGGTCATATTCTGGAGAATATGTCAGTTTTTAGGCAATTTACTGATTATTTAACCATATAAGCGACGAATATTGCCCTTTTCCTGTTCCCGATTCCCTATTTACCGATTCTAATCGACAAAAAATCATAGCTTATCTGTGGATTCCACTTTTTTCCACTTCTGTCACCCGGAATTATGGGACTGACATCACCCCAAACCCTCTCGTATTCTAAGGTTATCGACAGGAAAGAGAGGTAACAACCATGTTAGTCAGCCACCAAAATCCAACTTTTGTCCGTAACTACTTAATCGCAGTTATCTCCGTGGTGATGATGGGTGTGGGAGTTGCCGATCTCGTCAATAATCCCTCCCGAATCGCTCAACAAAACCGTCTTGATGGTTATGGTCGCTATGTTAGCGCTGGTTTGGTTAGTGGTGCGGTCAATAATATGCGTTAATTTGCCTCTGATTCTCAATCCTGTTGAAAAGGTGTGAGTAATTATGAATTATGAATTATGAATTATGAACTGGGGAGAATAAATAAAAATAATCTCCTGACGACCGGCTCCTGACTCCTGACTCCTGACTCCTGACTCCTGATAACTGATAACTGATAACTGCTTAAACCCAAGAATGGAGAGCGCGTAATTGAGGGGTTTTTTTAGCTTGGTGGGTCTGCATTCTTTGTAAAACATCATCAAGAATTGTCACCGCTTCGCGGATATATTCCCCCTTATTCAGCATGACACATTCGGCCCTTTCGGCCATAGCGGCATCGGTAATCTCGGCCCGGGAGGGAATACTTTTCTTGACCAGATTTTCTAGGACTTGGGTAGCCCAAATTACTGGAATATGGGCTGCTTCGCATAACCAGAGAATTTCCTCTTGAATTTCTGCTAGTCTTTGATAGCCAATTTCTACGGCCAAATCACCCCGAGCAATCATCACCCCAAAAGGTTGTTTACCGGCGGCATGGATGATTAATTCCGGTAGATTTTTCACGGCTAAAGGTGTTTCTATTTTGGCCACAATTGCTTTTTGTCGCCAAGCATCCCCCAAACGACTTTGTAACTCTAGCTGTAGTGTCTCGATATCGCTGGCTTTTTGTACAAAAGAGTAACCGATAATATCGGCATTTTTGGCAATAAAATCTAAATCTTGCCGGTCTTTTGCGGTCAAAGGATCGATATTTAAGACGGTATCGGGGAAATTTAGGCCTTTATCTGCTTTGAGTTTTTCTCCTTTCTCCCTAGCGTGGGTAATTTTTAGTAAAAGACCTTCCGGCATTATGGCAATAACTTCAGCCCCAATATGACCATCATCAATCCAAACTTTCGCCCCGACAGGAATTTGGGGAATAATTTCCGGTTGGGAACAATTAGCCTGAAAATACTGAGGATGGGCAGTATGGGGCGGTTGGGTGGTTAAGAGGAGAAAATCCCCTTGATATAGTCTGGTTTGGGACTGGGGGGCTAAAATCTGTTCTAAACGGATTTTTGGGCCGGCTAAGTCCATATAAACTTTACAGGTATGTCCATTGACTAAATTTTCGGGGTTTTTGACCGCCTCGCGCAGATTTTCGATCATTCCCTGCCACTCTTTGGGTCCATCATGGGCGCAATTAATGCGAATACAGTCCATCCCGCAACGCAGTAATTGAGCAATAAAATCGGGGTCGGTTGCCGCTTCCGTCGGCATTGTCACCATAATTCGCACCCGACGCCGGGGGGAAGGCAGACCGAAAACTTCGGCGCTATGGGAGGCTAAAAGTTGATCTCCTTGGAAAAATGCCTCTAAAGGGGGATGTTTGGGTAATAATGAGGCTTCTTGATGACAAACCGCCCCTAAAGTGGCAATTACCGCATCGAGAGTCGGTAAAACTTTCGATTCAATCCGGCCTAGGGAAGATAATCCCCAGGGCATTAAAGCTAATTGTAAATCCCGGATATCTTCTTGTCTCAGGGCGAGATAATAGGCTAAATTACGGGTGCTAGGTTGAAAATTCTCCTTTTCAATGAGGTTTTTCCACTGCTGCAATTTCTCCTCTCCTTCCACTGTCACAAAATGCCGTAACCTTTGCAGATGATGGAGGAGAGTTTGGGGATAGGATAATTGTTCTCGTTTGAGTTGTTCTGAGAGAGTTAAAGACATAAAATTGAGTAAAAAGTAAAAATCGTCAATTAAGTAGGGAGGCACAATTATTTGTAGGATGGGTTAGCGGTAGCGTAACCCATGCGGGCGTTGGGTTTCATACTTCAACCCAACCTACGTTCATCTTATATTTAATTCCACCCACCTACTTACTAAGGCAATACTCGCCTAGAAAATGATCACTGTCGCCGCTTATATTGCTTTTGTCCGGTTATGGGGTCAGTTCTTGGACATAATCTCTCTGTTTCTATACTAAGCAAATATCCCGTCTCTAGAAGTTAATTTTTGCTACGATTTATGTCGGTTATCTTAACGGTGAGGTGGGAAGTTTTCGTTTTCGGTGGTCGGTGGTCGATACTAGAAAGGCTAGGTTGATTGGTGAAAAATTATCGATAAGCTTCTTTGATCTTATGCCTTTGATAAAATTAAAAATAATGGCGGACATTGGTTGAATCAATTATCTTTTTTGAGCTATATTAAAGGTGACTAAAGTAATTAGTAACTACAGTATTAAGTTTTATGAAGGGAGGGAATGCTCCAGAATCGCGACTATAATGATTAAACAGATCATTCCTGTGTCGGCGAGAGCGAGAAAATATGTCTGCCACTGAATACGAAGCAATTATCGGTTTAGAAACCCACTGTCAACTGAACACCAGAAGCAAGATATTTTGTTCCTGTCCCACCAACTTCGATAGTCCCCCCAATACTAACGTCTGTCCCGTCTGTTTGGGTTATCCTGGGGTATTACCCGTCCTTAACCAAGAAGTCCTGGCCAGTGCCGTTAAACTGGGATTAGCTATCGACGGTAAAATCACACCTCATAGCAAATTCGATCGCAAACAGTATTTTTATCCCGACCTGCCGAAAAATTATCAAATTTCCCAGTATGATCTCCCTATTGTCGAACAGGGTCAACTAGAAATCGAGATCGTCGATAAAAAAACTAAGGAAGTTAGCCGCAAAATTATCGGCATTACCCGTCTGCACATGGAAGAAGACGCGGGAAAACTGGTTCATGCTGGCAGCGAACGTCTCTCCGGTTCCACCCATTCCCTCGTGGATTTTAATCGTACAGGTGTACCATTATTGGAAATCGTCTCGGAACCGGATTTACGCACTGGGGCCGAAGCGGCGGAATATGCCCAAGAATTAAGGCGTTTAGTGCGTTATCTCGGCATCAGTGACGGTAATATGCAGGAAGGTTCCCTGCGCTGCGATGTCAATATTTCCGTTCGCAAAAAAGGCACTAAAAAGTTCGGGACTAAGGTAGAAATTAAAAATATGAACTCCTTTAGTGCTATCCAAAAAGCCATAGAATACGAGATCGATCGACAAATTGAAGCGATCGAAAATGGCGAACCAATCGTACAGGAAACCCGTCTTTGGGAAGAAGCTACTCAACGGACGATTAGTATGCGGAAAAAAGAAGGTTCTAGCGATTATCGCTATTTTCCCGAACCGGATTTACCCCCCCTGGAAGTCTCCCCCGAACAGTTAAAAGCTTGGGCAGAAGAATTACCGGAATTACCCGCTCGTAAACGTCGTCGTTATGAAGAAGAATTTGGTCTTTCCCCCTACGATGCCAGGGTTTTAACCGATGATCGCACCGTGGCCGAATATTTTGAAACTGCTGTAATTGCGGGGGCCAATGCGAAATTAGTCGCTAACTGGATCAGTCAAGATATCGCCGCTTATTTGAATAATAATAAGCTGACGATCACAGAAATTTCCCTGCAAGCGTCAGACTTAGCCGAATTAGTTAAACTGATTGAAACGGGAACAATTAGTGGCAAAATTGCTAAGGAAATTTTACCAGAACTTCTCAGCCAAGGCGGTTCACCAAAAGCGCTGGTGGAAAAGAAAGGATTAATACAAATTTCTGACAATTCTGCGATCGAAAAACTGATCGAGGAAATTATCGCCTCCCATCCAAGCGAGTTAGAAAAATTCCGGGCGGGTAAAACCAATCTTAAGGGATTTTTTGTCGGTCAAGTCATGAAAAAAAGCGGCGGTAAAGCCGATCCTAAATTAACTAGCCAAATCTTAGATCAAAAACTTTCTGGTTAGTTATATTCAGTGATCAGTGGGGAGCGGGAAGTGAGAAGTGGGGAAGTGGGGAAGTGGGGGAATTTCAACTAACACCCCAACACCCTAACACCCTAACACCCTATCACCCCAAAACCCCCCGCAACGCGCACGCAGTGACCACCCTGCCTCCTGTCTCCTGTCTCCTGTCTCCTGTCTCCTGTCTCCTGTCTCCTGCCTCCTGTCTCCTGCCTCCTGTCTCCTGTCTCCTGACAGCTAAAATAACCGATAACTGATAACTGAAAATGACCTCGCAATTAAAGCCTAATGGCCCGAAAATTCTCGCTGTTGTCAACGGTAAAGGTGGTGTGGGTAAAACCACCACTGCGGTTAATTTAGCGGCAATTTGGGGGCAGAATCAGCGTGTTTTGCTGGTGGATGCGGATCCGCAGGGTTCCTCCACTTGGTGGGTAGAAAGAAATCAAGCGGGTATGGTATTTGATTTAGCCAAGCAAATTAATACCGAGAAATTAGGAGAATTGCGTCAAATTATCGAGTACGATCTGATCGTGATTGACACACCACCAGCTTTGCGCTCCGAATTACTGACGGCAGTAATAGCAGAATCAGATTATTTAATTTTACCGACTCCTCCCGCACCGATGGATTTAATGGCTTTAATTGACACGGTACGCACGGCAGTTAAACCCCTAGGAATTGCCTATCGGGTTTTGTTAACAAAAGTGGATTCCCGTAGTCTTAAGGAAACTTTGGAAGCACAAAATACTTTATTAGAATTAGGTATTCCTGCCTGTCATGCTTTTGTCAGAAATTATAAGGCCCACGAAAAAGCCGTTTTAGACGGGGTAGCTATTACCAATTGGCGCGGTAAAAATGCCCAAGAAGCCAGTGCCGATTATCGTCGTGTGGCCGAAGAATTAGAACGGGATTGGTAGATTTATCGACAGGTTTTCTAAGCACAATATTTTTGCAGTAAAGAAATGACTAAATCTAGACCATCGGGCTGAACTTGAACAGTATAGGCTTCGGCTTCAATTTGTCTGCTAAAACCCTGATAATTCATAAAAAATCTTCTGGTCATTGCTGGTGGTTCTATGGCTAAATTAAGAGCTTTAACTGTTTTGCCTCCATGACAAAGTTGAGCGGCATGGACAGCTTCATGAATTAATGTTGGTCGGGCAATACCTAAGTCAAAAACTAGGGGATGAATCCAAATAATTCTAGTTTTACTATCAAATAAACCGTAGGCTCCTCGCACTGGTGGCGGGGCAATTTTGACGATGAAATTGTGTTTTTCTAGAGCTTTTTGCAGACGTAAAAAATCAGGATTCGCCGCTGATAAATTTTCTCCTGCAGCTAATTGCATCCCTAGAAAAACAGCAGCGATTGTGTAATAAATGCCCATCAGGTGATAGTTCCTATTAAAAAAATAAGTAGTCGTGCAAAATTAATTTCCTAGTCGAGACAGGAGACAGGAGACGGGATACAGCTATTAGGGATCGGATTTGAGTTTTCAGTTCTCTGTTTGCTCACCACCGCAGAAGCCTGACGGAGTAGTGGCTTAGATGTGTAATTAATTGTGCTTAGATACTTACACTGATA
>NZ_JAPZQJ010000287.1:0-1053 GCF_027530405.1 Microcystis sp. LE19-41.2A
CTAATTCTCCGGTTTTTGGCTGAAAAATTCCATAGACAGGTACTTGTAAGATTTGCTCGTAAAAATACCATTTTCCATAGGGATAGTGAGGATTGATGGAATACTCACCCCCTTCGGTTTCCGAGATAAACTCTAGGACGATGGTAGGAATTTCTCCTTCAAGATGGGGAGTATAACTGCGCCGAATTTTTCCGCTAGGAATCGGTTTTACCGAGGGAATATAAACCCAATCAGGTGCTTTGACAACAGTTTGAGTTTTAACGGTAGCACACAAGCCAAAATTAGAGGCAATTAGCATCGATTCCAGAATTAGTCCTGCTAATTCTAGGGATTCCCGTAAAGCTGCTGCTAATAGGGGTTGCAAGTTGTTGTCCACAGGTTCGTCAGGTAGAATGAAATCTTCTGGCAGTTTTTCCCAGGTAATAGTTGGTAGGGGGTTTGACTGAAGTAGTTGCATGGCTGTCATAAGTAATTTCACTAATTCAAATATCTAAAATGGGCTATAGATTTTCAGGATTAACTCCCAACTCTTTTAACTTTTGCACCAAACGTTGGCGAGAAATTCGTTCTTGCTCAAGTTCTAACTCAGCTTGTTCGGCTCGTTGACGCTCTTGCTCGGTTCGTTGCCGCTCTTGCTCGGCTCGTTGCTTTTCCTGTTCGGCTCGTTGACGCTCTTGCTCGGCTCGTTGCCTTTCTTGCTCTACTAACTCACTGCCCCATAATAGCAAATTTCCCGACTTATCCCACCAGCGCAACCAATTAGTAGTAAATTCAGCTTTGGTTCCTTGCCAGATACCGATAAACAAGTTAAGTTCTTTTATCCAGTAACGATTATTCTCATCTGGCAACTGCTGCTCATACTTTCCTGCCACTAAACAATAAACATCTAATTCTCCTGTTTTTGGCTGAAAAATTCCATAGACAGGTACTTGTAAGATTTGCTCGTAAAAATACCATTTTCCATAGGGATAGTGAGGGTTGATGGAATATTCACCCCCTTCGGTTTCCGAGATAAACTCTAGGACGATGGTAGGAATTTCTCCTTCAAGATGG
>NZ_JAPZQJ010000205.1:0-10261 GCF_027530405.1 Microcystis sp. LE19-41.2A
GCCCCAAGTGTTCTTAGGCAATTGGGAATTAGTCGTGAAAGCAGAGAAGAAAAATTCAAAGATTTGTTCTCTTTAGAATTGCCTGCTTGGCTTCAAGAATGCTTGAGTGCTTATCAATCTGATTCTGGGCAAGATAAAAGTGAAGACAATGATCTAATCTGTCGTGCCTTCAACTTTGCCTATCAATTGCACAGAGGTCAATACTGTAAGTCAGGAAAACCTTACATCACTCATCCCATCGCCGTTGCTGGCCTGTTGCGAGATTTAGGTGGGAGTAGCACTATCATTGCGGCCGGATTCCTTCACGATGTGGTGGAAGATACGGAAGTAACTCCAGAAGAAATCGAGGCTAGATTCGGTTTCGAGGTGCGTAATTTGGTGGAAGCGGTGACAAAACTCTCCAAATACAACTTTTCTAGCAAAACTGAACGGCAAGCGGAGAATTTTCGCCGAATGTTCCTGGCGATGGCTCAAGATATCCGCGTCATCGTGGTCAAATTAGCCGAACGCCTGCACAATATGCAAACCCTCGAATACCTTAACCCGCAACAACAGCAACGCATCGCCCTCGAAACTAGAGAAATCTTTGCTCCTCTGGCTAACTGTTTAGGGATTGAGCGATTTAAATGGGAATTAGAGGATTTATGCTTTAAATACCTCGAACCCGATGCTTATCGGACCGTGCAGTTATTGGTGTCAGAAAAACGCATCGATCGAGAGGCCCGCATCGAAACCGTAAATAACACATTGCGGGAAAAATTGCAAGAAATTGGCATAAAAGTTCTTGATTTACAGGGTCGCCCCAAACATCTCTACGGCATCTATCATAAAATGCACAATCAGGGTAAAGAATTCGAGCAGATTTATGATATAGCCGCCGTCCGCATTATCGTCGAAACTAAAGAAGAATGTTATCGTTGTTTAGCCGTAGTTCACGACCAATTTACTCCGATTCCCAACCGTTTTAAAGACTATATCGGTTTACCAAAAGCTAACCGTTATCAATCTCTCCATACCACCGTTGTTGGTTTAAATGCCCGTCCCTTAGAAGTACAGATTCGCACCCTAGAAATGCACAATTTTGCTGAATATGGGGATGGGAGTGAACTAACCTCTGATGATAAAAAAAAGTTTAAGTTGCTGAGACAACGGCTAGATTGGCGGAAGGAATTTAAGGATATCCAGGAATACTGGAAATACGTGAACAGCCTGAACAATCTATTTGACGACGATGTCTATGTGTTTAATCTCCAAGGGGATGTCATCTTCCTAGCTCAAGGTTCAACTCCAGTGGATTTCGCTTACTGCATCCACACCGAGGTGGGACATCGCGTGAAAGGTGCTAAGGTTAATGGGCGTTGGACAACTTTGGACTACCTTCTGCAAAATGGGGATTTCGTAGAAATTGTCACCAGCAAGAATAGTCACCCAAGTCTAGACTGGCTCAATTTCGTGGCTACACCCAACGCCAGAAAATGCATTCTCGAGTGGTACAAGCAATCGCGAATGCAGGAAAGTGTGAGAAGTCCTAGAAAAAGAACTGGGCAGTGATGGATTTAAAAGATTCTTAGAGTCCGAATCAATGCGATCTTTAGTAGTTCAACTTAATTACAAAGTCGTTGAAGATTTATTGGCAGATTTGGGTTATGGAGAAATTACAATAGAGGACATAATGAACCCGTTGCGAAAAGCTGTCAAAACTCAGCCAGTATCGAAAAAGAACCGGAGCCGAAGACATTACTTCCGTGTCAGAACTTAGACTGGGATTCTGCCCCTCCTTCGAGTAAATCTCCCATTGTGGGTATCGAAGGTATGTTGGGTAGTGATTCGGTAGTAGTGGTAAGCCATCTTGCTTATCTGGACTGAGTTGTGTAGAATATTTACTAATAAAAATAATTGCTTGATAAATGTTGGGGATTTGCTTTTTATGATTGCTATTTTTATCAATATCTTCTCTTGGATAATTAAACTTTGGTTAAATTATAGCAATTCTTAGAGCTATGAGGTACAATGAAAAGCAAATAGACAAATAATAGAACTCGCCAGCTTCCTATGAGACCCTATTCCGTAGATTTTCGCCAAAAAATTATCGATGTCTGGAAGAAAGAAAAAATTTCTATTCGAGGACTAGCCCAGAGATTTGACGTGGCTAAAAGCTTTATTCAGAAGTTATTGAAGCAACATAAAGAAACAGGAGATATCCGTCCTCGTCCACAAGGGGGAAGTCCGCCAACCAAGTTAAATAGTGAACAACTGATAATTTTAATAGAAATCATCGAATCTAACAATGATGCAACTCTCGAAGAATTATCGGACTTACTGTATGAAAAGACACAGGTGAAAGTCAGTAGAGCCACCCTGGGGCGGCTTACGCAAAAACTCAATTACAGTTTCAAAAAAAAAAACCTACACGCGGCGGAAAAAGAAAGTGACAGGGTACAGCAAAAAAGAGTGGAATACTGGTCAGAAGTTCGGGAAATTGAGGCATCAAAACTAATTTTCATCGATGAATCGGGGGTAAATTTAGCCCTTTTGAGACTCTATGCTAGAGCCTTAATTGGCCGAAGAGCTCGGGGAAGAAAACCACAAAAAAGAGGGAGAAATATTTCAATAATTAGTGCTATAAGCTTAGAAAAAGTTGTGGCATCAGTCAACATATACGGTGCAGTGGATGCGGTAACATTTGAAGGATTTATTCTGAAGGAAGTGATGCCAAAAATTAAAGAAGGAGACTGTTTGCTCATGGATAACGCCAAGATTCATCTCGGAGAAATGGTCAGAGAAATAATCGAACAAGAAAAAGCTAGACTCATCTATTTACCTCCTTATTCTCCCGAATTCTCTCCTATTGAAAACTTTTGGTCAAAAGTCAAAGCGATATTAAGAAAACTGAAGGCGAGAACTTACAAAGACTTAATAGAACGTGAGTTCGACGGAGCTAAAAAATAGCAGGAGGTAGAGCAGGGAAGCCCTTTGGCTCTAAATCCAAGGAGGGTTTTTTGGGCAAATAGCTATAAGCAATCAAGCCAGCAAAGAGATTGACGAGAAAGTTCCAAACGCTGCGATGTCTGGAATGTTCAATCTGGCAGATATTTTTCAGTTCGTCGTTAACTGTTTCAATTAAAGAACGCTTGCGAAGCAAGATTTTATCAATAATTTTGACTAATTTTTGCTTCATCTTCTTTTTGGAGCGGGTAATTAATTGTAAGCCTCTTTCATAAAGTTTTTCAAAGAGTTCTTGAGAAATATAGCCCCGGTCTCCAAATAATTTACCGATGAGATCTTTGGTAAGATCAGGGACAGGTTTCCGGTCATCAGTATTAGCGGGTGTTAGCTTAAAAGCCAAGAGTTCTCCCCGGTCATTGATAATTAAATGTAGTTTAAATCCATAATGCCAACCCACAGAATTTTTACCCCAACCAACTAAACCTTTAAAAACTCGGTGTGACTTGCTACGACAAGGATGACAAACTTCTATCGGAGTAGAATCAATAAAGCTTATTCCTGTTATTTCTCCTTTGCAAGTCTGTAAAAAACAACATAACAACATCATCGACCAAGGCATTAATTCCACAAAACGATTATAGCTTACTAGCTGAGGAAAGGCTTTTTTTCAATGGGGAAGAACTTGCAAGGTGTAAAATTCTTTGAATGTCCGATAGCCGGAACCATGAAAAGCAATTACTATCGTCATGACTTCGCTCAAGCCTAGACGAGAACGACACAATTTCTCCCCAACAAATGATGTTAATTGAGGGAGAGACTGACAGTGCTTTTCAAAACTTTGATAGAAGTCATCTACATCACAAAAAATTGCGGTAAGATCAAGACGTGAATTTATATCCATAGCTGAGACCTTGGCGAATACTATTTCTAGCATAAGTCTCAGCTTCCTTTTTGCTAGAGTTTTTTCCGACAGCGATCGCCGTCTCTTTGTCATTAAGACTGGCTAATTGACAGAGTTTTTCTAGGATAGCTAGGCTGTAAGTCTCACTGTGCATGGATTTCAATGGGTTGAATTTCGTCGAACTCACGTTGCAAAAGTCTTAATTCGATCCTTGTACAGCAACATTTTTGAAGATTATCAACTACTAATAAATAATTAACTGAAAGTCCCTCCCATTATCGAAGATTTGGGTTAAAACCCCGTCGTTTTACGACGGCTTTTCCTGATTTTTGTCGAATTATTTTAGGGGTTTTAAGAGCTACAGGAGAAATATAGCGGTATAATGAAGATAAAAGAATTCAAGATAATTGCCATGGAATTAGTGACGCTGGATCGAAGTAGATGTATTCAAATTCCTGAAACTTTGCTGGAACAACTAGGCATTGAATATGATAGTCAATTTCAGGTAGTAGAAGTTCAAGATGGCAAGCTAGTCTTAAATCCAATTAAGGAAGAGCCAAAGGTTTATTACGAGAATGATGTTTTGGTTGTTGACAGCCAATTGCTAGTTAATACTGAAGCTTTTATCGAGGAGCTTAGACAAGAAAGAATGAATGAGCTAATGTTGTGATTAAAGTTTTATTCGATACGTCGGTTTTGGTTGCATCTATTTTAGTCAACCATGAACAGCACTCAGCTTGTATTTCTTGGTTAACCAGAGTTAAACGAGGAGAAATTAAGGGTTATATTGGAACTCATACTCTTGCAGAACTCTACGCAATTTTATCGGCTTTTCCTGCAAAACCTCGTCTATCTCCTCAATTGGTACAACAATTAATTAAAGAAAATTTAGATTCCTTTGAGATTATTTCCTTAACAAGCGATGATTATAAAGCTGTAATTAATCTTATGGTAACTTTAAATTTAAGAGGAGGAGCGATTTATCATGCTTTAATTGCTTATGGTTCATTAAAAGCGGAAGTCGATCATTTATTAACTTTGAATCTCAAGCATTTTATCCGTTTTGGCGGGAGAATAGAGAAAATTTCTATGGAACCGCGATAACCTAACTAGCATATTATAGCGGTAAGCGCTTGAGTGAGATACAGACCAAGCTTTGCCTAGCATGGTTTATAGCTCGTGACACTGTACCTCATACGACTGCACACCGCTATAAACATCGCCTTCATTATATCATAATCACGAAAAAAGACAATTAACCCTAAAAAGCCCATGCTATTAAAATGGTTGAAAATTACAGGATTGAGCTTGATAATATGGAATTTATGTTATTCGGCTGAGAGTCAAACCAGTGCAGAAATCTTACGTCCAAGAAGTTGCAGAGTAGAAAGTGAGTTACGTTCGCTTAATAGTAATGTATCAACTTATATTCAGGTGATTAATAGAAGTTCTTCTTCTGTTAAGGTGTACTGGATAGATTTCAATGGCAAACGTCAGCATTATTTTGACCTTGACCCCTTACAATCCCGTGACCAGCAAACTTATGTAACTCATACTTGGCTTATTGCTCAGTCTGGAGCGAACCAACCTTGTATACATATATTCCTACCAATTCCCCAAAAAGGAATTATTATTATAGATTGAGATGTTACAATTACTCCAGAGAAAACACTGAAGAAGTAGTGCTAATAACTCAAGAACAAAGTCAATATGGGGCTCTTCTCGACTTTGTGTGATAATTTTTGCTTATAGAATCGTGAAATATTTACCTGGAAAGACTTTTAGGACTATTTTGCTGAAGAAACTATCAGTATAGACCCCGTTTCCACACAGAAACCAGAAGAGCCAATATGGGAACTCTCTACTCGCCCTTAGAAATCCGTTGAATGGAAACTAAACAGTAAGATTCGTCAGCCGATGGATTCAAAGTCTCTCTACTCGCGCTTAGAAATCAGTTGAGCGGTCAACGGAAGTCAACTCGTCCCACAATAGAGAGGTCATCGCGCCCGATTCCCCATGAAACTACCTTACCTATTGATACCGCTCGGCTTCATCGCCCTAACCGCTCTAGTGATCGGGGTCTATCAAGCCTCTAGCGCTCCCCTACCCGCAGGATTTCCGACCCCGACCCCGAACGGACGGATCGAGGTGAAGAACTATCCCGCCTATCGCGCCGCTACTTACCGCTATCGGGGTCAACTTTCCGAGGCGGCGAACCGGTCGTTTTATCCCCTGTACCAACACATCAGTTCCAACGAGATCTCGATGACCGCACCCGTTGAAACCCGTTACTCCGCAGACACGGGAGCGACATCGGGAGAGGCCGAAGTTTCCTTTCTCTACCGCGACACCGACACTTACCCGAAAGAGGTGGCCGATAATATTCGGATTGAGGATGTACCACCCATGACGGTGGTGAGCTTGGGATTACAGGGAGGTTACGATTTTGACAGTTACCAACAGGGATTGACCCGACTGAACGAATGGCTGGCAGAACATCCGAGCTACCGGGCGATCGGTTCCCCCCGTCGCTTTTTCTATGATGGTCCCTACGTTCCCGATCCCCTGAAACGGAGTGAAATTCAAATACCCGTCGAGGCGGTATCGTCGAATCGTTGAACTCATGGCCAATCCTGACTGGTATCGCAGAGGAAATGGTCAGTCATGATGTCCTCGAAGGTGAAAAGACAGTGAGAGGGAAAAGTCCGTATCGGTAAGTCCGTGTCTCGCAAAGCCAAATCGACTCCGGCCTCGAAAGCATCGGATAAAGCCGTCGGTATCCGGGATTTTAAACTAGGATTGCCCTGTAGATGCCGTCTGATCGCTCGTCTCTGTTCTCTAATCGTCAAAAACCAACTACGAGAACGTTTATCTGGCTGATATTCCCATTTGAGAAGATGTCCTACCAAAACGGTCAGACGGCTCACCAGTTCTCGATATTCTTGTTTACCTAAGGAAATGATTTCCTCCCGCAAGTTTTGCCAGTCCAGAGCTTCTACTTGTCGGGTGGCCAGAGCTTTCGCTTGTAGCTCTGTCCAGCCGTAGAAGTCGGATTCATACAGGGCATTCGCTCGATCTGACTTATTGGAACTCATATCTGACCATATTTGTACTGGAACTAGATAATACGTTGATTAACATTTTGATTATGACAAAATGGCTATTTGGCGGGGAATGTCCCCACCAATAAAGTTTACCGAAATTTTGGGTTAAAGCCCCGTCCTTTTAGGACGGCTTTTTAAACTATATCTTGTTAACTTAACTTTTATTGTGCTATACTGATTTTATCTGAGTAACCCGTGCGTAAAATGTTTGTCTTAGAGTTTAAAGTTAAAGCTAAAACTCAACAGTATCAAGCCATAGACGATGCTATTCGTACTGCTCAATTCATCCGTAACAAATGTGTAAGGTTATGGATGGATACAAAAGGTACGGGTAAGAACGATTTATACCGATATTCTAAAGAATTAGCTCAGGACTTTAAATTTGCCGATGAACTTAATTCAACTGCTAGACAGGCAAGTGCTGAACGTGCTTGGAGTTCAATTAGTCGTTTTTACGACAACTGTAAACGTAAAGTATCAGGCAAAAAGGGGTATCCTCAATTTAAAAAATCGAATACAAACAATCAGGATGGAAGCTTCTTAGCCCTAAAACTGTTAAGTTCACTGACAAGAAAAACATTGGTGTTCTTAAGTTGGTAGGAACTTGGGATTTAGGGTACTTTCAAGAATCCGATATTAAACGGGTTAGGTTGATTCGGAGAGCGGACGGTTATTATTGTCAATTTGTCCTTTCTTGTGACGTTAAAGAAGATGTTAAACCATCAGGTAAGTGTATTGGCTTAGATGTAGGTTTGGCTTCTTTCTATACAGATAACAATGGCAACAAGGTTGATAATCCTCAATTCTTGAGAAAGTCCGAGAAACGATTAAAACGACTTCAAAGGCGATTATCTAAAAAGAAAAAGGGAAGTAAAAATCGTCAAAAAGCTAGACAAAGATTAGCTAAAGCTCACCTTAAAGTAAGTAGGCAACGTAAAGACTTTGCTGTGAAATTAGCAAGGTGCGTAGTTCACTCTAGCGATGTGATAGCCTACGAGGATTTAAGAGTTAAGAACTTAGTCAAGAATCATTGTCTAGCTAAATCGATAAATGATGCGGCCTGGTATCAGTTTCGGGAATGGATAGAGTATTTTGGGGTTAAATTCGGCAAGATAACGATTGCTGTCTCACCGAATTATACAAGCCAAAACTGTTCAAACTGTGGTGAAACTGTCAAAAAATCTTTATCGACTAGAACCCATCAGTGCAAATGTGGATGTGTTTTGGATAGGGATGAAAACGCCGCAATCAACATCCTTAAAAGGGGACTAAGTACGGTAGGGCATACCGGAACCTTTGGGCTCGATCCAATAAACGCTTGGGGAGAGAATACCTCTACTTTTTCAGAAGCAATTCTGTCTAAGCAAGTAATCTCTGTGAACCAAGAATCCCCGTCTCTTTAGAGCGGGGAGTGTCAACAACCGCCACAGCAGTGACGATACTCGTCATAGATTTCGTGCTGTCGTTCGAGGGCGGCGATTTCCTTCTCTTCTTGCCGTTGCCGAATGGTGCTATCGATGGCGGCCTTCATGATAGCGTTATCGCCGTGAGCGAGTCTGAGGGTGTAGAGTTCGACTGGGGATAGAGGAAAGAGGGTTCGTGTTAGCAGGGTGAGGTCGAGGGTGGGAAGCTGAGGGAATTGTCGGGAGAGGTCGGCCAATAGAGTTTGTTCTGTCATCGTCGTGTTTCTTGAATGATTTACACCCGATGGCGTTAGCCTTTTCTCCCGTCTTTTTTTTTCTTTTTCATCTCTGGCATCGGTTGTCTTCGCGGATATCCCATGAACCATCGACACGGAATAAAAATAGACAGCGTTTGGCGGTCGTTCCCTGGGCGGTCAGTGTCAGTCGCCCTAATTGCCCCCAAGAACCGCCCATGCCGCCCTTTGTATCGGCCCAACTAACCCGGTAGATCGTGCCGTCGTTTCCCCCTGGTCCCCTGACCCTTCTCAGGGTCGAATTGGCGGTGTCGATGTCCACCCCGTCCGTCAGAGACTGCCATTCGCTGACCGTCTCGCAATCGTCGCCGGCTATCTTGGCCACCTCGATCCGTCCGTCGTCTTTCATGCAGAGGGCGGTGGGAGTGGTTCCACTTCCCATAGCATCAAAACGGGTAAACTTCCAATGTTGGGAAAGTTCAAAGGTGGCCATATCTAGGCGTAGTTCCGCTATTAATCTCGAAAATATAGAAAAACCGATCAGCAGCAGGATAGTGATCAGGGTTAAGGTGACGAGCAGTTCGATAAGGGTGTGGCCAGATTGACGCATGGTGTTAACTCCCGTTGGTTTTCGACCGCACTCGACCTTTTTCTGTTTTCTTATTTTTTTATTTGTCGTTTCTCAACCGAGCTTTGTCTGAAAATAGCCAGCGATCGTTTCCTTTCGACAAAAAAGGCGATAGTCGCAGTGACCATCGCCGAACTGGGAAAAAATAGTTTACTACCCGCACAAGATTTATTTTTATTTAATTATTCCCATCTTTTTTTAATGTCTGATAATTTTGTAGATTGAGCGGTATAATTTTCGTAGTTTTCTAATGTGATTCCAGAGCCGAAAACAACGAATACTCGTGTTGAGTTTTCAGAGATTCTTTTGACAATTCCTTTTTCTCCAGTGGGAATATAAGTAACTTTATCTCCTGGTTTCATGGTTTGCTACTGGGTTTAGTTTTAATTAGTGATTGCTTTAAATGGTTAACAGTTATTAGAAAAAAACTGATAACTGTTAACCAATTTTAGTCCTGAATTGTTAATATTCTGATGGCAGCAGTAGAACCCCATCGGCTAGATAGAGGGTGACTGACTCCAGGGGAAAATCTGTATAGGAGATTTCCTGGCTTAGTGCGATATTGCCTTCGTCTCGTTCACAGGTAAGGGAAGCAGAATGGTCGGAATTGACCCTTAGCTTCCAAAATTGAATCCTCTGTAACATCGGATCTTTTTTAACTTTAAGGGATATTTGCCAGGAGGCGATCGCATCAGAACTCTTGCAAATTAATTATATGTTATAATCATGGGTTAACTAATTTTCCCCAAAAAATTAGTTAACCAGTACATTTGTCCTGAATGAAAACTTGAAGTTTAACTTTTAACTCAAAACTCTTTAGATATGCTTTAATTTGGTTATCAAAACCTCTTTATTTAAGCGGCACAAACTATCTCAATTATAAAAATTGAGAATAAATTCTCCTTGACTTGATTAATCTTTAGGCAACTTTTAAGAAGCTGCTATACCTATCCCTAACTCACAGTTATAAATAGCCGCCAACAAGTTAACTCTTAAACTATATCTTCGACGACGATTCCGATATT
>NZ_JAPZQJ010000168.1:0-4568 GCF_027530405.1 Microcystis sp. LE19-41.2A
GTTCACCGGTGTGATTCTTGCGGCCACATTGAACCGAGAGATACGGCATCAGCGAAGGTAATCGAGAACCGAGGAAAAAACGCGGTCGGACTGACCGTGTTAGAAAACGCTTGCGGAGGCGATCTGACGGGGATCGACCGGGTTAAACCAGGTCGATCTAGTTAAAAGCCTAAGAACCGAGAATCCCCCGCTACACCGCGCGAGCGGTTAGCGGGGGAGAGTCAATTCCCATTCTCCTGTCTTCTGTCTCCTGTCTCCTATCTCCTGATTTAAGCATAAATACTTGTTGACAACTCATAGTCGTTATGAGTACACTTAATTTAGACAAACTCAAAATGAGTACGACTTAGCAATTAGGAGTTGACGATTATGCTACCAAACCGAGAAGGGCAGAGAGTTCCCGATGTCACCTTTCCTGTACGTCAAAATAATCAATGGGTGAACATCACCAGCGAGGAATTATTCAAAGGAAAAACCGTTGTTCTTTTTGCCTTACCCGGGGCATTCACTCCCACCTGTTCCACCTCCCATTTACCCGGATATAACGAATTAGCCCCAGTTTTTCGGGAAAATGGCGTAGATACTATTGTTTGCTTGTCGGTGAATGATACCTTTGTCATGAACGAGTGGGCAAAAGATCAAGAATGTGATAATGTCGTCTTGATTCCCGACGGTAACGGCGAATTTAGCGCAGGAATGGGGATGTTAGTCGATAAAGCTGACTTAGGTTTCGGTCAACGTTCTTGGCGCTATTCGATGCTAGTCAAAGATGGTGTTATCGAGAAAATGTTCATTGAACCGGAAGAACCGGGAGATCCTTTCAAAGTCTCCGATGCAGAAACGATGCTAAACTACATCAACCCAGAAGCCAAAAAACCGCCTTTAATCTCTCTTTTCTCGAAAGTCGGCTGTCCCTACTGCCTCCGGGCCAAGAAAATGTTAGAAGAAAAAGGCCTACAATACGAAGAAATTATCCTCGGACGGGATGCCACCAGTCGTTCTCTGCGGGCCATGAGTGGTAATACCACCACCCCACAAGTCTTCATTGACGGCCAATTAATTGGCGGTTCGGAAGAATTAGCGGCTTATTTAGGAGCATAATTAATCAGCTATCAGCTATCAGCCTCTGATTTTTCAATTAATTAGCCATTTTTCTAGTTATCAACACTATTATCTAGCTGACGGCTGAGGGCGATGTTAATCAATTCTGAAAGGGGATGTGTATAACTTGAGCTTAATTGTAGGATCAAAATCAGTCCCCTCTACACGGACACAAGTGAGAAAATTATCGAGTATTCTGTTAACTGATCAAGGAGAAAGATTATGGTAGCCACTCCAGTCAAAACCAAAACCACGGGACAATACTACGCCACCCGCATCGATTTAGCATTAGATATCCGCAAAGCTGTGGTTGAAATCTTAAGCCAAACCCTTGCCGCTAGTTTAGACCTAAAAACTCAGGTTAAACAGGCCCACTGGAATGTAAAAGGTTTAAATTTCTACCAATTGCACAGCCTATTCGACGAAATGGCCACGGAATTAGAAGGCTATGGGGACATGGTAGCAGAACGGATTACCGCTTTAGGTGGAACCGCTTTGGGAACAGCGCGCATCGCTGCCGCTAACTCGATTCTGCCGGAATATCCGGCTGATATCGTCGATGGTAGTGAACATATCGTTGCTTTAGCCGAACGTTATGCCTTATACGCCGCCCATCTTCGTTCTGCTATTGATACCACTGGCAATCAAGGGGATGCCGACACAGCAGATCTCTATACGGAAATCTCCCGGGACATCGATAAACGTCTCTGGTTCCTAGAAGCGCATCTGATTAAATCGGAAGATGTTATCAGATAAATTTGGGGTGTATTAACTTAGCTTAATACACCTTAAATTCTCGTAATCGGTAAACGTAGCCAATCACTTAACTGTTGTGCCAACCAATCTAATTCCGCTTCGCTAACATCTTCACTGGCAGTGATAACATATTCTCGATGGTTGGCAACGAGAACCAGAGAAGGAGGAATAATATTAACATTTTCTCCCTGCATAGTGACGGTGACATTGCGACGGAGGAGACTATAAATTTCGGAACTAGCAGCATCGGCAGTTAGTTTAAATTTCAGCCCCCAGAGTTTTTGGTAGAGAGAAACTTTTTTGGGGGTAAGTTTTAACTCTAGTTCCCCCTGCCAAAAAGATTTCCATAACTGCCAAGATAAACTAGAGGAGATTAAATTGAGCAGAAAAATTAGGATAATCGGGATTAAAAAAGCGACCAGTTTGAGCTCATAAATACCGACTATGGTTAAGAGAATGAACGTAAAGAATAGGGATGGTAAAAACTGTCTTAACTGGGTTTTGAGATTGTTGAAAAACTTTTGTTTGGTTTTACTAGCGATTTTTATTTGCAGGAGATTATCTTTTTTATAAACAGTAACTTCGCTGCCGTAGGGTTTGGTCAGATTGCCAATAAATACTAGGATCAATTGACAACTATATAAGCTGGCTAAAGCTTCTGTCACCGAACGAAAATGAGAGTCTGGGGGGGAGTTTGATAATCTTTTTAACCAATAGATGAAAAAAGCGCTTAGATTAGTTTTTTGTTCAAAGTTTTCGGGTATGTAACGATGCTTAATCCCCGTGGCTAAACTAATCAAACTTTTACCTATATCCTGTAAGTCCGTGGTGGGAGAATCGGAATCAAAGGCAAAATCAACTAGATAAAAACGATGGGACTGGGTATCAAAGAGGATATTACTAAGTTTAATATTGCCGTGGTTAATGGGGACATCCTGCTGATGGAGATAGGAGAGAATCTCCAAAAGATATTTGGCAATTTGTTTGAGATCTTGTTCTGCTAACAAATAACTGGAGTTAAGATAGTTTTCTAAAGGCTGCGCTGATAAATAAGGTCGGACAATAGCGATGATTGCTTCCTGGGATGAATCTATCTCAAAGCTATCGAGGTATTTGGGGAGAGATGGGTGGGAGAGTTGTCGCAATAGGGCAATTTTACCAGTTATTTCTCCGATAAACTGACTCCCTTGCCCCCTAGGAACAGAAATAAGTTTAATGATAACTAACTGGGTGGTGTGTCTGTCCCTAGCTAAGATAGTTTTTTTTCCCAGTAACTGTTGGACTTGATAACGACTATGGAGAACTCGATCGAGCATGGGGGAGGATGGAGTAAGTAGTATCTCTAGGATAGCTCACTCTGGAAACCCTAGCCGCCATCTTTAGCATCCTTTTAATATTTTAACAATTGATTAAAAATTGCCGCTTTACCTAGAAAGAACTGCTAGGGCAGTCCTATTTGAGTTATTTTAATTATCTATTCGCCAAGGCTGCCAGCAAGGGGAGAGCAAAAGGGAACGGTGAGCATTTCTAAGACTGCCATGACTTTTTCTTGTTAGTTAATTGCCTAGTAATCCTAACGGATTGATAGGGGAAATTAACGGATAAAAAAAATCGCTTCAATCCCTGCTTCTCCTGTTTCTTATGAGAAGGTTTCCAACCTTACCTATTTGACCTAATAGGTAAGGAGAGCGGATTATAAAATCTCTAAGACTGCTGTTATCAAAGTGTTTCCAACCTTATCTATTTCACCTAATAGGTAAGGAAGAAGAGTAGGGCTAATTCCGGAATTAGCCCTACTTTTTTAGTTTCCAACTAATCCTATTTGACCTAATAGGTAAGGATCTACCAGCAATTTCCTGCATTATTCACGCCAGACCGACGTTTCCAACTAATCCTATTTGACCTAATAGGTAAGGGATAATGGGACACAAAGCTGGGTAGAGCAGGATTTTGTTTCCAACTAATCCTATTTGACCTAATAGGTAAGGTCACTGGTGTTCCAACAGCAATTCTCATTTTGAAAAAAATCAGATAAAATTCTCTTATTTAAATAGAGAACTTGTGTAGAAGCATTATTTTTTGATAGATAATTATCATCCAAGGCTGGAGATAGACAGGTTTTAAGAACTCTGTCCATGAAAAATCGATTTCAACTTATAAATTCAGATGAAATTCTAACAAAATTTTTAGTTTTTTTTATAAACAACTTTCTTTTTCTCCTTCAAGAGTTCTGACATTTTCAACTAGAATTTACTTGTTTGAATGGGACATATTCGGTGAGAATAAATGAGAAAAACTCCGACCAATTCTTAAACCAAATAAATTTTAATAGGGTACGAATATCATTAAAGAAAGAAGTCAGAGTTACTAATAGCTCACGAATCTTTTGATAGGTGTAATTAACTAAATCTAAAACGGTATGAAATAAAAAAGCTAGTAAATTTAAAGACAATAAGAACTCGCACAAATGATTCTGACCATGACCAAAGTTATGCTCTAAATTATAACCGTGATTTTTAAGAACGTTATTGCCTTCATTTTCAACTTTCCATCTGCTGCGTCCAGCTTTTACAATTTCTTCGACATTATTTTCCGTGATTTTATGATTAGTTATCCAATTATTTTGGTAGATAGTTTTCTGGGTTTTTTCATTAATAACAGTCACTTCACACCAATTAACTTCGAGACTTGAGTCGCCCTCTCTTAAGGGA
>NZ_JAPZQJ010000141.1:0-1027 GCF_027530405.1 Microcystis sp. LE19-41.2A
CTAATTCTCCGGTTTTTGGCTGAAAAATTCCATAGACAGGTACTTGTAAGATTTGCTCGTAAAAATACCATTTTCCATAGGGATAGTGAGGATTGATGGAATACTCACCCCCTTCGGTTTCCGAGATAAACTCTAGGACGAAGTAGGAATTTCTCCTTCAAGATGGGGAGTATAACTGCGCCGAATTTTTCCGCTAGGAATCGGTTTTACCGAGGGAATATAAACCCAATCAGGTGCTTTGACAACAGTTTGAGTTTTAACGGTAGCACATAAGCCAAAATTAGAAGCAATTAGCATCGATTCTAGAATTAGTCCTGCTAATTCTAGGGATTCCCGTAAAGCGGCTGCTAATAGGGGTTGCAGGTTATTGTCCACAGGTTCGTCAGGTAGAATAAAATCATCGGGCAGTTTTTCCCAGGTGATTATCGTTGATTTTGTTGGTAAATCAATAGCAGATGGTGTCATTGTCGTCAACAGTCCTTCCTAATATTTAATAAGCTCTCATAAACTGCCCGCAACTAAGTAGGTGCATTAAATTAATTATAAAATAGACCTGTAGGTGGACAATGCCTGCAATTAGTTCATACACTATCATCAACTTCAACTCCTAGCGCTCTTAATTTTGCTGCCAAGCGTTCGGCTCGTTGCTTTTCCTGTTCGGCTCGTTGACGCTCTTGCTCGGCTCGTTGCTTTTCCTGCTCTACTAACTCACTCCCCCATAATAGCAAATTTCCCGACTTATCCCACCAGCGCAACCAATTAGTAGTAAATTCAGCTTTGGTTCCTTGCCAGATACCGATAAACAAGTTAAGTTCTTTTATCCAGTAACGATTATTCTCATCTGGCAACTGCTGTTCATACTTTCCTGCCACTAAACAATAAATTTCTAATTCTCCGGTTTTTGGCTGAAAAATTCCATAGACAGGTACTTGTAAGATTTGCTCGTAAAAATACCATTTTCCATAGGGATAGTGAGGATTGATGGAATACTCACCCCCTTCGGTTTCCGAGATAAACTCTAGGACGA
>NZ_JAPZQJ010000084.1:0-5850 GCF_027530405.1 Microcystis sp. LE19-41.2A
TTACGAAATATTCACATTTGGTCGATTTTTGCTTAACAATTGAGATGGCCAATTCTCCTCAAATATGCCTGAATCGCTCTCTGGGTAAGCAAATCACATAAAGTTGATTTTGTCAAGAATTGTTAAGATGCGCTTACCCTGGGATGGGTTAGCGGTAGCGTAACATTAGCGGGTGTTGGGTTTCATGCTTCAACCCAACCTACGTTCATCTTATATTTAATTCCACCCACCTACTTAGAATATGAAACTTATGTTCCTCTTGCAGATCAGCTTTTTACGATATACTTAGAAGAAATAAATAAGGTTTTGCTCAAGGATTTTTTGCAGATGGAAGGAACTATTTTACGCTTCGACACCTCCAATAACACAGGGGTTATCAGAGGCAATGACGGGACAAGATACCAGTTCACAAACTCCGATTGGAAGGACGAAAAAGAATTTCCCAGAGTGGGGTTATTGGTGAATTTTGAGGTTAACTTAAACAATGAACCCGTTGATATTTACTGTATTCCTAAAGATAAGGGAAAGAGAATATGGCAGTATGATGGATATCTGGTGATGTTGCGGGGGGCATCTCTACCAAATCGCTGTATCAAAACCAATCGCCCGGTAACGGGAAAAGAAGAACAGACTTTATCCTTTAATCCTTTATTCGTTAATTTTTCTGCCCTTTTTTCTGCCCTGATTAGAATCATTTTTTTAATTTTTGTGCCCTGGATTGTAACAATACCGGTTATCATTGCATATTTTGCTATGACAAAATACGAAAAAATCACTTTTGGACTTTCTCAAGAAGTTAAAAAACAGCACAGATTATTAACAGATAGGATTTTCTCGTGCGTAATTTTTGGGATGATTATGGCTGCTGCTACAATACATTTTTTGAATCTAGCATACGGAGATGGAATTGTCTCGGTTTCTTTAGTAATATTTGCACTATTGTGCTTGCCGTTTTGGTTGATTTTACGGAAATCGCCACTGTCAACTTCTGGAATTTCAATAGTCTGGATTCAGGGTGAATACATTTGCATCCGTGGAATCAATAAAGAATATCTTTCTGAGTTTCCTGAATGGAGTGATTATAGACGACGTGGTTAGTTTTTTATTTATCCGAAATCTTACCAGAAGCCTTAGAAATTGCCAGAGGGATTGGGTCTGAATACTACCGTGCAAAGGCATTAAAAACATTAACCGCCACATTAACCCCTGCTAATGTTGACTTATCTTTCTGGCAAGATGTCCTTCAGGCTTTGGGAACTCTCACTCGTCCTCGTTTCCTCGAAACTATTCCTAACTTAGTACCTTTAATCCTTCATTTTGAGGGAGAGGTCGCCTTAAGAGAAGTGTATCAAAGTATTAAGGATGTTAGTCGGTGGTGGAAATAATTCCCCTTATGATGTATAATGCTAGACCATAGCGGATAAGGTATTCAACCGCTCTAAAAACCTAGCTATCTAATCGATAGGCGCACCTTGAAAACTAGAGTTATAGGGTTCCATAAAGGATTGCTTTTATGGGTAAAAGCTCTAAGCATCAAGTACCAGAGAAACCAATTATTTTAGAGGTTTTGAACTGTATCGTAGGGCATACGAGAACAGGCTTCTGTAATGGAGCGAAAGTCTGAGGAGAGACTCGCCTCTGGGTTAGATACCGCAAGGGGTCTGATTTAAGCGAACTCGTTGAGCCAGAAATTCTAATCAGCGATGATAGAAGAATCCACGTCCGTTCACGGCGCGGAGTATGTCAACGGAAGTGTTACCCGAAACCCTTAGAAATTGCCAGAACGATTGGGTCTGAATACCCGCGTGCAGACGTATTAAAAGCATTAACAGCCACATTAACCCCTGCTAATGTTGACTTATCTTTCTGGGAAAAAAACCTTCAGGCTTTGGGTACTCTCACTCGTCGTAAGTTCCTCGAAACTATTCCCAACTTAGTCCCTTTAATCCTTCATTTTGGGGGGGAGGTCGCCTTAAGAGAAGTCCATCAAGCAATTAGAGAAGTCAGCCGCTGGTGGAAGTGATTGCCCTGTCAATAATTGCTATAATAGCTAAAATGGTCATAATGGCTAGTTTCTATAAAGGTTAGTTATGAAAACATTAGGAGCCTCAGAAGCAAAAAATCGCTTTGGCGAACTGTTAGACTTGGCTCGAAGAGAACCAGTAAAGATAGCAAAAAAGGGACGTAATGTTGCAGTCGTGCTGTCAATCGAGGAATTTGAGAGATTTTCCGAGTTAGAAAATCAACTTTTGGCTTTACAGGCAGAAAAAGCTCATCAAGAAGGTTTTATCGGAACAACAGAGAGTGAGGCTTTACTGTCAGAAATTTTAAATGCTTAAGATTAACCTATCTCGACAGGCAACTAAACGCTTAAAAAAACTGCCAGATAAACACGCCAAACAAGTAGCCACAAAAATAACCGAACTGAGAACAAATCCCTATCCCCAAGATTCTCTAAAGTTAAAAGGATACTCTTATCATAGAGCCGATATTGGTGAATATCGAATCGTTTATCGTGTTGAGGAGCAAACACTAGAAATCTTGCTGATTGACAAACGAAACGATGATGAAATTTATAAACAACTAAAGAGAACAATATAGAGAATCTTAATTATCAACCATCAATTAATTAGCGATATTATTCCTGCTAAAATCAAGAAAAACAAATTATTTTTAAACACTCATGAGCATTAATGTAACATTTCCCGAAGAACTCCTCATTGCTGCCAGAGAAGAAAAAGAAGCATTCTCTCGTAAAGTCATAATTTATACATTAGGGCATCTTTATCAAGAAGGAAAAATTTCAGCAGGAATCGGCGCACAAGTATTAGGCTGCGATAAATATACATTTTATACACTTCTCTCTGAGTATGGTTTTTCCATTATTGATTACACAGCAGAAGAATGGGAATCAGAAATACAAACCAGCCGTAAATTAGCCCAAAAAATCCAAGAGAATGAAGATAATTGTTAATTCTACACCGATCATCGCCTTATCTTTGATTAATCAATTAGATCTTCTTAATCAGCTATTTAATGAAGTGATTATTCCTTGGGCAGTTTATCAAGAAATTGTCATCGCTGGAGATAATAAACCAGGGGCAAAAGAACTCAAAAATGCCAATTGGATTCAAGTTCAAGAAGTTGCATCATCATCTCCTCTTGAACCGCTATTACTAGGATTAGATCGAGGAGAATTAGAAGTTATTCTCTTGGCAATTTCAATCAAACCAGACTGGGTAATTATAGATGAGAAATTAGCAAGAAGAGTTGCCAAAGCTATGGGATTACCCGTCAAAGGAACATTAGGAATTCTCTTGGTTGGTTTTTATGCAGGTTATCTATCTAAACAAGAAATTTTAGATTTATCACAACAGTTAATTAATCATGGAATTCGTAATAGTTCTCCGATTCTTAATTGGCTAAAAACAGAATTAGACAATGATCATTAATACCAACTCAATGCAAAATAAACTACCATGAAACAACTAATCGTACACATTCGTGACCAAGAAAAAGCAGAAACACTCTCTAAAATTTTAACTGCTTTAGATTTTGTTGACTCTGTAGAAATCATCGAAGATCAAACAACATTATCTGATAACGAGCAAGACTTCTTTGCCCTAGCAGGACTGTGGGAAAACAGAAATATCACGCCTGAATCTATCCGTGAAGCAGCATGGCGAGAAGAAAACCGATGATTTTATGTGACACCAATATCCTCATTGAATTCTATAAAAACAACCATAGAATTATCGAAGAGCTTCGCCATATTGGACTAAATCAACTAGCCATTAGTTCCATTACTCAAGCCGAATTATAGCGTTTCCCAATCTCATGAGGTACACCAAAATCTTAACTCCTGAATCCCGAATCCTGACTCCTGAATCCTGAATCCTGAATCCTGAATCCTGACTCCTGACTCCTGACTCCTGACTCCTGACTCCTGACTCCTGACTCCTGACTCCTCAAAACCTAAGACTCTGTACCTCACAACTATGGGAATTGCTATATATTATGGAGCAATCAATAAAAATGAACTCAACAAAATCAAAAGACATCCCGGATTGCTACATACCTTTCCTGTAGATGTCGCAATATCCAATCAATTTATTAACTTAATGGAAACCTACTCCCTCAGTCACAAACTCAACATCCCTGACTCTATCATTGCCTCAACAGCATTAGTGCAGAATATTAAGCTATATACATTGAATTTGAGAGATTTTTGTTTTATTCAAGGCTTAGAACTCTATGATCTGTCAAATGAATAACCCATCAACGTTAGCATTTTCCAGCGTTCAGCGAACCAGTCATAAATTAGTCAAAAAATCAAAGAGAATGAAGATAATTGTTAATTCTATTCCCAATTTAGCGCCTTTAATCCTTCATTTTGGGGGGGAGGTTGCCTGAAGAGAAGTGTATCAAGGGATTAGGGATGTTAGTCGCTGGTGGCGGTGATTCTTGTTCTATGAATTGCCTCCACCTTACCCAATTGAATCAGCAGTCTGCTCCCCAGTGCCTTCGGCAAGCGCAGAAATCCAATAAAATAGTGAATAGGTGACATCGGGAAAAAATCATCTATGGCAACTACATCAGAAGACGTATGGCGAATCTTAGCCGAATTAGCGACTGCTCAAGCCGAATTGACTGCTGCTCAAAAAGAAACTGACAAACAACTCAAGGAAACTGACCTACTATTGAAGGAAGTCAGTCAACAACAGAAGGAAAACGCCCAACAAATCAAGGAAACTGACCGACAACAGCAGAAAACTGACAAACAACTCAAAGAACTGGGCAAACAAATTGGGGGACTCGGGGCAAAATTCGGCAGCTTTACCGAAGGACTTGCCCTTCCCTCAATGGAAACGATTCTCAGACAACGGTTCGGTATGAAAGTTGTTAGTCCCAGTGTCCGAGCCAGCGAAGATGGACAACACCTAGAAATTGATGTCCTTGCCTATACCAATGGTGAGCTAAATATCGCCTATATCGTCGAGGTTAAAAGTCATGCCAGAGAGGAGTCTATTACACAATTAAAAAGTATTTTACAACGGTTTCGCCGCTTTTTTCCTGAACACAAAGATAAAAAACTCTATGGCATATTAGCTGCGGTTCATGTATCCCCGGAATTACGGGAAAAAATTCTGCGAGAAGGGTTTTATGTGGCTCGGATTCATGACCAAGTATTTGAACTCGATATTCCCGATAATTTTCAACCTCAAACCTATTAAAACATCAAGGGCTATCGCTCTATCTTCCCCAAAGGAAAAAACACTCTCTTATTCATGAATCGGCAAAATTCAGTAAAATAGTAATAGACCAAATCAGAGAGAAAAAATCATCTATGACGACTACATCAGAAGACGTATGGCGAATCCTAGCCGAATTAGCAACTGCTCAAGCCGAATTGACTGCTGCTCAAAAAGAAACTGACAAACAACTGAAGGAGACTGACCTACTATTGAAGGAAGTCAGTCAACAACAGAAAGAAAACGCTCAACAACTCAAGGAAACTGACAAACAACTGAAGGAGACTGACCTACTATTGAAGGAAGTTAGTCAGCAACAGAAGGAAAACGCTCAACAACAGCAGAAAACTGACAAACAACTCAAAGAACTGGGCAAACAAATTGGGGGACTCGGGGCAAAATTCGGCAGCTTTACCGAAGGACTTGCCCTTCCCTCAATGGAAACGATTCTCAGGCAACGCTTTGGTATGGAAGTTGTTAGTCCCAGTGTGCGAGTCAGTAAAAATGGACAACACCTAGAAATTGATGTCCTTGCCTATACCAATGGTGAGCTAAATACCGCCTATATCGTTGAGGTTAAAAGTCATGCCAGAGAGGA
>NZ_JAPZQJ010000115.1:0-7371 GCF_027530405.1 Microcystis sp. LE19-41.2A
ATGTACTACAAGAAGGATAATGCAAGGTTTTTGAACGTCCCAATCCTATTTTCTTGCACTAACATCGGACTTTAACAGGTCAAAAGCTTTATTTTAAAAGGGTTTTACCATTATTCAGCAAACCCTAAATAAATTGTGAAAAAATAGCTATTTTTTGGAGATTAGCACAATTAAATGAATGATGCTTGCTAAAAACTCGTGTTTTCCCATTTTTATCAACGCAATCTAGAGGCTGTTTGCCTCTTTTGGGTATTTTTGGGTATGTTTCCTAAAAAATGCTGATTCTGAAAAACCCTCTTGAAATTAGCAAGTACCGAATAGTAAGGGTTTCGTTTCAGTCTCTAGGAAGTCTATTTGATCGGTAAAACACCAGTTACTAGACATCTCGACAATGACTATTTCTGGTCAGATAAACATAAGCGTAATTACACTATTTTATACCGAACCATCATGACTCAACTACCAGAAAATATAGTTTCTGTCTTTTGAATTTTGGATGATATCGCTCTTCTGGAACTTTCGGAAATCCCTGACCGAATCCAGATTCTGAAACCCTTGGTTGACAAGTGATCGCTAACTTTTTTTCTAATAAAAACTCAAATTTCGGGTTTCTGTTAGTTAGCGATAGCTTGAAGGCTTACCCCATAAGAGAGCTAGAGTTTAGATACTGTAAGACTTTTGCCAGAGTCCCAGAAGAGCGATATAGCGGTTCTCACACCTGTGTGGCACACTTAAACCTTTGCTAATAAAGCTTTTCAATATCGATAATGTACCTCTTGCGAACAGGAAACGCTATAAATAAATTAAATAACTGGTAATTATAGTCAAATTTATGACCAAGAGCAATTATAGTCAGCTAATTGACCCGATTAATTCTCCTCCCTTAGCAGAGGAACAATCTCGCAGATAGACAGTCAATCATCCTTGGGTGCGATTGTCTGGTTTTAACTAACTGCGGTAAAATTAACCTAAATTCTCTATCGGCAAATTTGATGACTTCCTTCACTACTTCCCTAGCGCTTTTAAGTCAATTTAAATTGGGAGATTTAAACCTAGAAAATCGTCTTGTGCTTGCTCCCATGACGCGAGCGCGAGCGGGAGAAAAACGTCTTGCTAATGAGATAATGGCCGAGTATTACCGGCAAAGGGCCAGCGCCGGATTAATGATTACAGAAGCGACGGTAATTTCTCCTCAAGCTAACGGTTGGCAAAATACCCCCGGTATCTACACCGATGAACAAGCGCAAGCATGGCAAATGGTGACTAAAATCGCCCAAAGAAAAGGAACACCAATTTTTTGTCAATTGTGGCACTGTGGTCGCGCTTCTCATCCGAGTTTTCAGGAAAATGGGGCTTCACCAGTTGCCCCTTCCGCAATTAAGATTAAGGGGGAGTTGCACACACCCATGGGTAAACAGCCCTACGAGACCCCTAGAGCCTTAGAAACCGAGGAAATCAGCGCAATTGTCGCCGATTACCGTAAAGCCGCTCAGAGGGCAAAATTAGCGGGGTTTGATGGCATAGAAATTCACGGGGCCAATGGTTATTTAATCGATACTTTTCTACAATCTGTTACTAATCAGCGTCAGGATAAGTATGGTGGCAGTTTGGCGAATCGCTATCGTTTTTTACAGGAAATAGTCGAGGCAATTTTAACTGTTTTTCCCAGTCATCGGGTGGGGGTGCGTCTGTCTCCCAATGGGGTTTATAATGACATGGGTTCCGAGGATTTTCGAGAAACTTTTCTCTATATTGCCCAAAGATTAAATGAGTACAATTTAGCTTATTTGCATCTGCTAGATGGCTTGGCTTTTGGTTTTCATGAAAAGGGTAAACCGATGCTTTTATCCGAGTTTCGGGCTGTTTTTAATAGTGCTTTAATCGGCAATTGTGGTTATACCAAAGAAACTGCTGAAGCCGCTATTCAGTTAGGAGATGCGGATTTAATTGCTTTCGGTCGCCCCTATATCAGTAATCCCGATTTGGTGGAAAGATTCGCCAATAATTGGCCCCTTAATCCCGATGCTGAGATGAAAGATTGGTATTCTTTTGACAAGGAAGGTTATATCGATTTTCCCAGTTATAAACCCTAGTTAAGTAGCTGGTTATAATTAAATTAAAAATGGATTTTAGGTTTGATCCCCCCTGCCCCCCTTGATAAGGGGGGTGCCGATAGGCGGGGGGATCTGAAAGTTTTTAATACCTACCTACTTAGGGTTTGCTGAATAAATGTGAAATGTAGGCAAAGTAAGGGTTTTGGGGCTTTTCTTCCGAAACAGGTGCAAGATTTTGAGAGAATCGTCGTTCAAAACCTTGCGTCTTCATCGGCCCGCGTTCTGTAGGGGCGAAGCATTCGGGCAATAACCTATCGGTGAAACCGTAGATTTTCTATCCGAATGCTTCGCCCGTACTTTTTCAGCAGACCCTACTTAGTATTAGATATGTGTAATTAATTGTGTCTAGCTACTTATCCATTATGTCCCAAAATTCAATAGGCGAGAGTGCCTTTTTCCCTAACCAAAAAGGAAGGCTTTTAAACCTTCCTTACCATAGAATTGGTCATTTATTGCCGTTTGCAAGCCAATACACCCAGAGAACCCACCGCTAATAAGCCTAAAAGGGTGCCTGGTTCGGGGGTTGTCTGTGTCTGGGCAGGTTGAATGGTCCAGTTAGCAGCAACGATATTACCTGATACATTGGTCAATCGGACCTTGTAATAATAATTTGGGTCAGTATAGTAAACGCCATTGAACCCATTCACGTACCATCCTATAGGTGTTTGTGTAGAATTGGTTGAGACGACATTGACATTAGTATCATCATACCACTCAGAAGGAACAGCCGTTAACTGTCCTGAGGCATTGGTGACAAAGCTTCCTGTGCTAATAACACTCAACCCATCACCCCCATTAGGATTAAAGGTGGTAACGTGGGCCCCATTACCAAAGTTGAAGGTGACAGTCACAATGTCACTGGCGTTCCATGTTTGGTTGAACAGGGAAGTTCCCCCATTGTCAAGCTGATAGGTGATAACCGCAGTATCACCGACAATAACGTTATCGACATCAGCAGAGAAAACAGTATCCGTATAGGTAGCGGTAAAAATGGCGGCATGGGCGGGAATGGCAGTGAAAACGGCACAAGTCACCCCAGGAAGGCAAAGGGCTTTTAGCAGTTGATTAGTCATTTTTGATTGATTGACAAGTTAATTTCATGGCTAAGAATGGGGAAAAACTGCTCGTTATACCCCATAAATCATTGCTTAACAGCAATAAGCAGCCTCATTCTACCCCCCCCCGAATTTGTCAAGTATTCTCCGTTTTTTATTGATGAATCCAGAAAAAAGCCCATCAGGGAGAGACTGGAAGGGTTCGCCAAGGAAACATCTTAAATTAATCAGTAATGATTAAGATTGAGCTATTTTAGGGGTTAAAGTCGGTCCTTATTCCCCCCTTTATTAAGGGGCGTTAGGGGTGAGCAAAACGTCCTAATCTTAGCGCGTAGTGCTATAAAATAAGAGCATGAAAACTGACACGATTTTTTATCAACTCTTTCAATCATTCCCCTCTATCTTCTTTGAATTAATTCAACTCCCTATCAGCGAAGCCAATAACTACCGCTTTGACTCAGTGGAAGTCAAACAACTTTCCTTTCGTCTTGATGGAGTCTTTCTGCCTCAAAATAATCACCCCCAGACTCCTATCTACTTCTGTGAGGTACAATTTCAAGAAGATGAGGCTTTTTATCAGCGCTTTTTCACCGAAATATTCTTATATCTCAGTAAAACTGACTTAACCAATGATTGGCGGGGTGTGATTGTCTATCCTAACCCTCAAGTAGAAACCGATAAAGTTCAACGCTATCGGGAACTTCTCAACTCCGAGCGAGTCAGACGGATTTATCTGAATGAATTAGAAAACATTCCTCAAACTTCGATTGGTTTAGCTACAGTCCAATTAATTACCCTATCTAAAGCAAAAGCGCTTGATAGCACCCGAAAATTAATCCAAAGAGTGAGGCAAGAATTAACCCCCGACCAAAAACCCCAAGAACTCTTACAATTAATAGAGACGATTCTCGTTTATAAGTTACCGCTTCTCAATCGTCGGGAGATAGAAACTATGTTTAGTTTAGATGAATTAAAACAGACTCAGTATTTTCAAGATGTGCGCGAAGAAGCGCGTCAGGAAGGTCGTCAGGAAGGCAGACTAAACAAAGCATTAGAGGCGGTCCCTCGTTTGTTAGCCTTAGGGTTAAGCGTTGAGCAAGTTGCATCCGCCTTAGAGTTAGAGGTTGAACAAGTTAGAGCTATACAAAACGGGACATAAAAAATGCGATCGCCTTGTAAAATAAAAGCATGAAAACTGACACGATTTTTTATCAACTCTTTCAATCTTTCCCCTCTATCTTCTTTGAATTAATTCAACTCCCTATCAGCGAAGCGAATAACTACCGCTTTGACTCAGTGGAAGTCAAACAACTTTCTTTTCGTCTTGATGGAGTCTTTCTGCCTCAAAATAATCACCCTAGATTTCATCGTAAAACCGGGGTTGGGACGGGGATAAAGTTATCCCCTCACCCAACCTACTTACCGACGATTTAAGAAACCGCCACCATTACCCCAGCGCGGTCGGGAATTAAAGAAACCACCACCGTCAGACCAACCATTCCCCCAGGGCCGCGCATTAACGAAACTACCACCGCGACCATCTACCCAACCACCAGCACGACTATTCCCCCAACCGCGATTGCCACCATCTCCCCAGCCTAAAGCTTGTAAACTAGGATCGGCAGTACCGGACGGCAGTTGGTTAACCCGTTCGCGTACAGCGCTAGATAGACGACTTAAACGCGCTTCAATGGGATTAGCCTCCTCTGAGGCGGCCTGAGCGGTGCTAGTCAGACCGAAGGCAGATAAAGCGAGAAGAAAGCCGACTAAACCAGTTTTATTGCTGATATTCACCTGAATTTATGCTCCTATTTGGCTTCTTGGGGATTAATTTGGGCGTGTTCGATAACTTTGAAGGCAAAAAACCCCTTTAATAATTCTGGGGGGATGGGAACCATGCCTTGACTACCGAACCAGCGATCGATTTGACTAACGGTGGCCGTATCATTGGTGATGTAATCCTGCATCATTTTAACAATGGCATAGTTGACATCATCCAAAAAAGTAGAGTTATTTTCGGGAACCATGCAAGCGATGCCAAAATTAGCTAGAGCTTCTTCGGGGACGATTTCGTAGATTTTAGGGTTATCTCTGAGGATTGTTCCCGCTAAAGAGATGCTATCCCCCGCTATTGCGTCGATTTTACCTGTTTTTAAAGCTTCGAGGGCTTCTTCTACGGTGCTGTAGGTAGTAACAATTGTCGCTTGCGGTTGTACTAATTTAATCACATCCACGGCCGCAGAAGTGGGAACCAAGGCGATGCGTTTACCGATTAGGGATTGAGGAGTGGAGAGATTGCTACCTTTTTTAGCTAAAATCCTAATCCCAGAAATGCTGTAACTGATGGAAAAATCGACAACTTTCGCCCTTTCCCAAGTAAAAGCCGTACTACAAGCGATATCGATTTCCCCGCTACGAATGAGATTAATTTTCTCTCCGGGTTGGTTAGCTTCAATCATTTGCAGGGTGACGGGACGACCGAGACGAGTTTCCAATCGTTTTCTAATTCGTTCCAACACATCCATAGAATAGCCGACTAATTCCCCCTTATCATTGACGTAGGAGTAGGGAATCGCATCAAAACGGGTTCCTACGGTCAAAAATCCCGTGCGAGCCACTTTTTCCACCACTGTTTCCGCTAAACTCGGACTTGCGAGGAACATGGGCAATATGCAACCTAGTCCCACTAACTGTAAAATTTTCTTCATAAATCGAGTGCTTGCTCCCGTACAAACATAACTATACTAGAATTCACTAAAAAATCTTCAAGGTTTCCATAATAATTTCTGTGAACTTTTACAAATTAGATGGCGGTTCAAGGCGAATTAATTGACCGTTACCTTCATCGGTGAGCAGGTATAAAAATCCGTCGGGACTTTGACGCACATCCCGCACCCTCTGACCGATGGGAATCGCTTCTTGATTGATAATTTCACCCGATTTATCCACTGACAGACGGCGAATATCCCTGGAAACTAAACCACCGGCAAATAAATTTCCCTGCCAATTAGGAAAGCGATTACCGGTATAAAAGACCAATCCCGAAGGAGCGATCGCAGGTGTCCAAATTGTTTTCGGATCAATCAGACCGGGTCGAGATTCTTCGCTGGAAACTGGGGTATTAGTGCCGTACTCTTGACTAGCAGAAACCACTGGCCAACCATAATTTTTACCTTTTTCAATTAAATTTAATTCATCCCCTCCTTGCGCTCCATGTTCTGTTGCCCAGACTCTTTTAGTCATCGGATCAAAGCTGATTCCTTGAATATTCTGATGACCATAACTCCAAATTTTAGAACCGGCAAAAGGATTATCTTTAGGTAGAGAACCATCGTCATTGATGCGGATAATTTTACCTAGGGTCTGCTGAAAAAGTTTTTCCTGGGGGCAGGGTGTGGGGTGTGGGGTGTAGGGTGTAGGGTTTTACTCATTTTCAGGTGGCCAATTACCTAATTTTCAGGGAAAAAGTGCCTAAATTTCCCCCCGATCACTCCCATATCCAGTACTTTTTGATTGCCAAAAGGTCTAAAAGTCTTACCCAACAAGGTTTTTAGCTTTATTCAGCAAAGTCTACCTAAATGACTTTGCAGATTTTGGGACTGTTTTCTAATTAAATCTCCCGCTAATTGTAGGGGAGGATTACCCCCGTCCCCAATCGCTACCAATAAAGTGCCATCCGGTAGCCATAATAACCGCGAACCGAAGTGTTGAGAGTCGGTTTTTGCCTGGGAAACTTCAAAAATAACCCGCACATCTCGCAAACTTGCACCATCTTGACACTCCCGTCGCGCTCATGCGAGGGATTCTTGGTTCATCGAGTTTCCTTAATCTGACAGGACGTATCCAATCAAACCAGAGGGAATCTCTCCCCAAGCGTATTAGTTTCCGTGTGTCCCACGGTACTTAGTCCCTTTTTGAGAATGTTGATAGCGGCGTTAATATCTCTATCTTCTACATAGCCACAGTGAGGACAAATATGAGTTCTTGTAGATAGAGATTTAGGGACTTTTTGACCACAATTAGAACAATTTTGACTCGTGTTATGGGGGGCTACTGCTACCGTAGCCTTACCATATTTAAAACCAAAATATTCTAACCATTGTCGGAAAGTTGACCAAGCCACATCATTGATAGATTTAGCTAGTCTAGAGTTTTTTACCATGCCTTGAATATTTAAGTTGACCTGAGCGATGAAATCGTTA
>NZ_JAPZQJ010000344.1:0-5477 GCF_027530405.1 Microcystis sp. LE19-41.2A
CTAGCTTCATATCTTGATTATACCTGATAACGTTCTTAAAATCTATCGGTGGCCAAAGTTACTTATTTTAGCTATCTAGCTACAGAAATGAGTAGCTTTAAAAAGCTTTAGGTAGGTTTTTGGTTTCTGTGGTTAACCCCAATTTTAAAAGAGAGTTTCCCCTTAAAAATCCCAACCTATATCTTGAGCAATTAAACCCTCGACACTGTGGCCATCTTCTCCTTGAGACATGAGGTAACGTTCAATTAAAGGCAAACCCCTGTGTTTGTTAAGCAGGGAGCAGGGAGCGGGAAGCGGGAAGTGGGGGGAACAAATAAAATAATCTCCCGTCTCCGAGTCTCGTGACGACCGACTGCTGAGGGCTGATAGCGAAAATAACTGATCTGATCCCCTAGCGTGATAAGCTGTGTATTGGCTAATTTTACAAAAAATTAAGACTTTCCCCTTGTGGGAGTTATCAGCTAAAACCCAGAGTAGACATAAACAATGGTAGCGACAACAGAAACTAACGTTGGTAAAATCGTCCAGATCATCGGTCCTGTCATCGATGCCGAATTTCCCAGTGGCAAACTGCCCCGTATTTATAATGCCTTAACCGTAAAAGGAACTAACTCCGCCGGTCAAAATCTATCGGTTACTTGTGAAGTGCAACAGTTACTCGGTGATAACCAAGTGCGGGCCGTTGCCATGAGTACCACCGATGGTTTAGTGCGCGGTATGGATATCGTGGACACCGGCGCGGCGATTAGCGTTCCCGTGGGTAAATGCACCCTCGGTCGGATTTTTAACGTTCTTGGTGAACCCGTGGACGAAAAAGGACCGGTTAACGTCACCGAAACCTCTCCTATTCACCGTCCCGCTCCCAAATTAGTCGATCTTGAAGTAACACCGACGGTTTTTGAAACCGGTATCAAGGTGATTGACCTGCTCACCCCCTACCGTCAAGGGGGCAAAATCGGCCTCTTCGGGGGTGCTGGTGTGGGCAAAACCGTCATTATGATGGAATTAATCAACAATATCGCCATTCAACACGGTGGTGTCTCGGTTTTTGGCGGTGTGGGTGAAAGAACCCGCGAAGGAAACGACCTCTACAACGAGATGATCGAATCGAAGGTAATCAACGCTGATAACCCCGAAGAATCGAAAATCGCCCTCGTTTACGGTCAGATGAACGAACCCCCCGGAGCGAGAATGCGCGTCGGTCTCTCCGCTTTGACCATGGCCGAATACTTCCGCGATGTCAACAAGCAAGACGTACTCTTATTTATTGATAATATCTTCCGTTTCGTGCAAGCCGGTTCGGAAGTATCGGCGCTCCTCGGTCGGATGCCTTCTGCGGTAGGATACCAACCCACCCTCGGTACTGACGTAGGCGACCTGCAAGAGCGGATTACCTCCACCAAAGAAGGATCGATCACTTCCATCCAAGCGGTCTATGTACCCGCGGATGACTTGACTGACCCCGCTCCCGCTACTACCTTCGCTCACTTGGACGGAACAACTGTACTGTCCCGTGGTCTGGCTTCCAAAGGTATCTATCCGGCGGTAGATCCCCTCGGTTCCACCAGCACCATGCTCCAAGCTGATATCGTCGGTGATGAACACTACGGCACCGCTCGCGCCGTCCAATCTACCCTGCAACGCTATAAAGAGTTACAGGACATCATCGCTATTCTCGGTTTAGACGAATTGTCGGAAGAAGATCGTCTCACCGTTGACCGCGCTCGCAAAATTGAGCGTTTCCTCTCGCAACCTTTCTTCGTGGCGGAAGTGTTCACCGGTTCTCCAGGTAAATACGTTACCCTCGCTGATACGATCAAAGGCTTCCAGATGATCCTCAAAGGTGAACTCGATCGCTTACCCGAACAAGCGTTCTATATGGTCGGCAATATCGATGAAGCGATCGCTAAAGGCGAAAAACTCAAAAAAGGCTAATTAAAAGTCAGTAGTAACCGCTAAACGCGGTTACTAAACCCAGAAATCTGCCAAAATTATCGTTATTATCACCAATGAGCATTACAGTACGGGTTATTACACCCGATCGCATTGTCTGGGATAACGTGGCTGAAGAAGTAATCCTACCCAGTTCCACGGGACAATTAGGTATTCTTAGCGGTCACGCTCCTTTATTAACTGCCCTGAATATTGGCGTAATGCGAATTCGACCGGGGAAAGACTGGGAAAATATCGCAGTTTTGGGCGGTTTTGCCGAAGTCGAAAATAATGAGATCAAAGTCCTCGTTAATGGGGCAGAATTAGGCTCAAAAATCGATAAGGAAAAAGCTCGCGCCGAATACGAACGGGCCCAAACTCGTCTCGATGAAGTCAGTAAAGGGGATGACCGTCGCAAAACTATCCAAGCGCAACAATCATGGCGCAAAGCTCGCGCTAGATACCAGGCCGCTGGCGGTTTAGTATCGGTTTAAACCCAACCAAATCAAATTAAATTAAAGCAAAATCGGGCGGGTTTATATAAACCTACCCGATTCTTTTTCAGTTATCAGTTATCAGTTATCAGTTATCAGTTAAGTAGTCGGACTTAACGGAGGCAGGGGGCAGGAGGCCGTTTTTGTAACGGGGATTTATGCCCCGCTCCAAAAACTTTTCGCCTTAAGGCGAGGTTTTAGACCCGATTTTTTCGATAAATTAATTGCTACCACTAAACACAACTTCGGGGAATTTTAACTGTGCATCGGCCATGGGGATTTGTCGGCCTTGATTGCGTAACTCTTGCCAAAAATTAATTACTTCTGTGGCTTTGTTGAGAACATCAACGCGATCGGACTCATCAATCCAGTGTTTTGCTTCTAACTCCTCTTGCAGTTGTTGCCAAGCATCATTGCGCGGCCAGAAAAAATAAGCGGTGAGGGGGCTAGTTCCTTTGCCGACCACCTGATCCACAGCGATCGCTACGTTCTGATCTAACCACAATACTTTTAAAATAAACTTTGATTCGGAACTGACTGTCATTGTTAATCGTTAATCGTACAATTCTCGATTATATCATCTTTTGACTCAATTTTCCGCAGTCAGTTTTTAACTATTTTTTGCTGTTTTTTCGCCAATAACCACTATGATTCCCGAAACAGACTCTTTAGCTTCTAAACAAATCGGTGTGGCCGTAATTAGAGATGATCGAGATTTAATTTTAATCGATCGCCGTCTAGCCAAGGGACTCCTAGGCGGTTTTTGGGAATTCCCCGGCGGCAAAATCGAAGGCAATGAAACGGTGCAGGAATGTATTAAACGAGAGATATTAGAAGAAATTGGCATTGACATCGCGGTTGATAGTCATTTAATCACTATCGACCACACCTATAGTCATTTTCGGGTTAATCTACAAGTATATAACTGTCGTTATCTCAGCGGCCAAGCAAGAGCGATCGAATGTGAAGAAATCCGCTGGGTAACTATCCAGGAACTAGATCATTACACTTTCCCCGCGGCCAATCAAGAGATTATCAGAGCCTTAAAAGACATGGTAAACTCGAAATGATTGCTGCTAATCGTCGAGTAATTATGCTTAATCCTTCTATTCGTCAAGAACCCCGCTATGAACCGGCCGCGGTTATTCCCCTAAAAAAAGACGCTTCCATTGTCGAGTGGTTAGAAAAAAATAATCGCATGATTCCCCGGGATAAAATCGCCGAACCGGATCTGACTCTCGAAGAAGATGTGGAACTATCTGAACTCATGGATGTCGATGATATCGGTTATGATGACGACGAGGATGAATTAGTCTTAGATGAAGATTAATCCCGTCTTCTTTGGCAAATTTTACCCTTATCTGGCGCTTTAGTCGTGAACGCTAACATTTTTTCCGCCCCTATCTTTAAAAAACCCACTGGAACCCATCTCCTGATTCTACTAACGGGATTACTATTTCTGTTAGTAGTTTTTTTTCAGTCCACTAATTCCCTGTTACTCCCTCTGATGGCCACAACATTAATCAGTGGTGGTCTTGGTTGTCAAGTAGTACCGATGCTACGGCGCTTGAAAATGGGTCAGATTATGCGCGAAGATGGACCACAGGCTCATTTAAAGAAAGCAGGAACCCCGACCATGGGAGGCAGCTTTTTTGTGCCAGTAGCCCTTATTTTCGCTTTAATCTGGTCTAAATTCGCCCCTAATGTGGTGGCGGTTGCTTTGCTGACCTTTGTTTACATGGGTATCGGTTGGTTAGATGATTGGCAAATTCTGCGTTATAAGTCGAATAAAGGCCTATCTCCCCAGATGAAGTTAATTTTACAGATAACGGGGGCGGTGCTTTTTTGCCTCTGGATGTTGGTCAATCAGGTGAGTACCGATATCACCCTTTGGGGTCGATTAGTCATTCCTTTGGGCTTTTTCTTCTGGATTTTGGCGGGATTTGTCCTTGTGGCTGAAAGTAACGCCACTAATCTCACCGATGGGGTGGATGGATTAGCGGGGGGAACAGGTGCGATCGCTTTTTTGGGTTTAGGTCTTATTATCGCCCCTAGTCATCCGGATTTAGCGATTTTCTGCACTTGTTTTGCTGGTGCTTGTCTAGGCTTCATTTTTCATAACCGCAACCCCGCTAAAGTGTTCATGGGTGATACGGGTTCCCTCGCTTTGGGAGGTGCTTTAGCTGCGGTGGGTTTAATTACTGGACATCTCTGGGGATTATTTTTAATTAGTGGTCTGTTCTTTCTGGAATCTCTTTCGGTAATCGCTCAGGTTATCTATTATAAAGCCACAAAAGGACCCGATGGCAAGGGCAAAAGATTATTAAAAATGGCTCCTTTTCATCATCATTTAGAATTAAGTGGTTGGACGGAAACGAAGATTGTGGGAGCTTTTTATCTGGTTAATGCGCTTTTAGTTGTCTTGGCTATTTGGAGCAGTTAATTAAGTGCTAAAGGAAAGACCACAACCGCAGGTATTTTGGGTGTTGGCATTGGTAAAACGGAAACCACCACCCATGAGATCTTCTGAATAGTCTAATTTTAAAATTTGTAGGTAGCGATCGCTGTCAGGATCGACTAAAATATTAATACCCTGACTTTGATAAAAGCGATCGTTTTCTGCCACAATAGGGGTTAATTCGAGATGATAGTGAAGTCCCGAACAACCACCGTTTTTTACTGCCAAACGCAGATAGGAACCAGTCAGACAACGGCTTTGACTCCAACGTTCAATTTCTCTAGCGGCGGCGGGACTTAATTCGATCATTGTTTTTGAGACTATTGTAATAATAATATCAAGTTATTGTGAAGTTATACCATAGTTGTTGTCAAACTTTATGTTAAGTAGCTGGTTATAATTAAATTAAAAATGGATTTTAGGTTCGATCCCCCCTGCCCCCCTTGATAAGGGGGGTGCCGATCCCCCCTTAGTCCCCCCTTGATAAGGGGGGTGCCGATCCCCCCTGCCCCCCTTGATAAGGGGGGTGCCGATCCCCCCTGCCCCCCTTGATAAGGGGGGTGCCGATCCCCCCTGCCCCCCTTGATAAGGGG
>NZ_JAPZQJ010000619.1:0-3387 GCF_027530405.1 Microcystis sp. LE19-41.2A
AAATTATCAGACACCACCCTTATCAAGGGGGGACTAAGGGTAGGGTTGATTCATGAATCAACCCTACTATGAATCAACCCTAGGACTAAGGGGGGATCGAACCTAAAATCTATTTTTAATTTAATTATAACCAGCTACTTAAGTTGACTATCTAAATTACTGGTTAACACTGCACCGGAGAAAGGAGAAGGGGACTTTTTTGACTTATCTCCGCAGGATATTTGATCCTTTAATCGTGTCGCGGATGACGATTTTTTGTTCTTTGGAATAACCAGCAAAAGAACGAGTAGCAAGTAACTCGATTTCTACCCCAGTACCCGATCGCAAAGATTCCACAGGTAAGGGTAATTGACCGATATCCAGAATAAATTGATTGCCGTCCTGTCGGACTAAATTAGCGGGCATATCTCCTTCATAGCGAGTGACAAAATCGGTTCTCGGACTGGTTTGCAGGTCGTCTGCTTGCCAACGGGTGATGCGATAACGCACTTTAAATTTAGTGCCGATTAAATTCGATTGGGAAGCTTTATCTTCGAGAAAAAGCCTTAAATCAGTACCATTTCCTGTAATACCTTTTGCTTCTAATTGGGTGACATCTCGTTCAAAAACAGCATTATAAACGACAAATTCCGTAACATTATTGCGTTTTTGAGTGGTTCCCTCGATCCAGAGTTCACTGGGGACAGTTACCTTCATTTCCTTTTGATCATCGAGGGTTAAAGTAAAACGCTGATTAGCAAACCGGTTAAACTCTTGGGGCGCATTCCAAATTAAAATAAAAGAACGTTCCGATCGATCTAATAAAATCCGATATTGATCATCGATCAGGGAACCGGGGGAAAATAAAGACACTGCCCCAGTGCGAGTTTCCCAACTATTTTTAGAGAGAATATAACCCCGTTCTTTTAACTCCGACAGGGGAACAGTTGCGCTCGGTTGATCGGCAGTTAAAGGGCGATCGATTTGAATTAAAGTTAACTGTCCTAAACGACCCTCGCGACCGTTACGACCACTATTACCCGTCGCCCCATCGAGACCATCCTGACAGCTAAATTCTCTGGTGGTACAGCTATAATTGGCATCACCCGGCCTACCGCTGCAGGTTTGAATTGTCCAGAAGGGTTGGGAACAGCGACAACCCTTGCCCCCCTGTCCTCCCTGACCCCCAAAACCCCCAGCGCCTCCGGCCGCATTGACCGTTACTTGTCTTAAAAAATCTAAATTAGTGGCATAGAGGGTTAAAGCGCCGCCATTGCCCCCATCACCCCCATCACCCCCATTGCCACCGTTACCACCACCGGCCGCCTGGAGATTTCGTGTTACGTTGCCTGGTTGACCGCTACAGTTGCCATCGCTGCCATTGCTGCCATTTTCACCATCGACCCCTTTTTGTCCTGAAATATCGAGTTTTAGGGGAGAACCATCGAGAAAAAGGGTTAAACTGTCACTATTTTTGCCTTGGCCGCCGACCTTGCCAGCTTTTCCGCTTTGGCCCTGTTTACCGAAAGTCTGTACATCGGAACCTTGGGCTAACCAAGAACAGCGATCGCCTGTCACCGTGGCGGGCATTAGGTACGGTAAAGGGAGAAAAAAGGTGAATATTAATGATTTAGCCCAAAAATTCATGATTTTAGCGAATTTATCCGCAAAGACTCCGATCAATTCCCTCTTGATGACTTTTAGATCTAGATTTTTGTTTCCCCTCTATCAATAAGGTGCGCTATCATCCTACACTTACTTTGAGAAGGAAACAGCCAATCGCGAGGGTTACGCGCGTGAAAAAAGTATTAGCTATTATCTTAGGTGGCGGGGCTGGAACTCGCCTTTATCCGTTAACGAAACTGCGGGCAAAACCTGCCGTCCCCCTAGCGGGAAAATATCGCTTAATCGATATTCCCGTCAGCAATTGTATTAACTCCCAGATTGACAAAATCTATGTGTTGACGCAATTTAATTCCGCTTCCCTCAATCGTCACCTCAATCGTACCTATAATTTTACGGGTTTTAGTGATGGTTTCGTGGAAGTTTTGGCCGCTCAACAAACCATGGAAAATCCTCAATGGTTCCAAGGCACGGCCGACGCGGTACGACAATACATCTGGACGATGAAGGATTGGGATATCGATGAATATCTAATTCTCTCGGGAGATCATCTCTATCGCATGGACTACAGCAAGTTCATCGAACGCCATCGGGAAACCAACGCCGATATCACTTTATCGGTAGTTCCCATCGATGAACGTCGCGCCTCCGCTTTTGGGGTGATGAAAATTAATGATTCGGGGCGAATTGTCGATTTTTATGAGAAACCCAAAGGGGCAGAATTGGAAAGAATGCGGGTAGATACGACGATTTTAGGCTTAAGTCCCGACCAGGCCCGTCAAAGTCCCTACATCGCTTCCATGGGAATTTATGTCTTTAAAAAGAATGTTTTAATCGATCTGCTCGATGCCAATAAAGAACAGACCGATTTCGGTAAGGAAATTATTCCCTCGGCGGCTAAAGACTACAATCTTCAGGCTTATTTATTTAAGGGTTACTGGGAAGATATCGGGACGATTGAAGCCTTTTATGAGTCTAATCTCGCCTTGACCCAACAACCAAATCCCGCCTTTAGTTTCTACGATGAAAAAGCCCCCATCTATACCCGTTCTCGCTATCTGCCACCCACAAAAATGCTCAATTGTACGGTGACAGAATCGATGATTTCTGAAGGTTGTATTCTCAAAGAATGTCGCATCCATCACTCGATTTTAGGTATTCGTAGTCGAGTCGGCAAAGACTGCACGATCGAGGATACAATGCTGATGGGAGCGGACTTTTATGAGTCTTTCCCCGAACGGGAAAGTCTCGTCCGAGATGGCAAAGTTCCCATGGGTATCGGCCCCGGTTCCACTATTCGTCGGGCAATTGTGGACAAAAATGCTCGCATTGGTGCCAATGTTTTAATTGTTAACAAGGATCGTGTGGAAGAAGCTAATCGCGAAGATTTAGGTTTCTATGTTCGCAGCGGCATCGTGGTTATTTTCAAAAATGCCACTATTCCCGACGGGACGGTGATTTAATCTATCAGTTATCAGTTATCAGTTATCAGTTTTTCCATTTTTCTAGTTATTATCGCTTGGATATAGCCGCAGGCTGATGGCTTCAGCTAATTACCTAGACAATTCCCTTGAAACCATAAGTAGCTGGTTATAATTAAATTAAAAATGGATTTTAGGTTCGATCCCCCCTGCCCCCCTTAATCTATCCATTAGTCGGATCTTTCTTAACAAAAAGAGAAGAAACTTAAAAAAAGGGGAAACGATTGATAGGTATAGTTTTGAAAGAAGGAATTAAGGTGGAGGTAAGCAAAAAAATGGAGAAATGGGCAGCCCAAGAATTACA
>NZ_JAPZQJ010000041.1:0-12557 GCF_027530405.1 Microcystis sp. LE19-41.2A
AAGGCTTTCAAGACTCGGTTAACAATTTGTAATATTCCTTGTTGACACCCTTACTGACAAAGAAAAAACTGAAATCAAGTCAGGATAAGGGTTGGAGTGCTTACTGCAAAAATTGTTAAGAAAGATCCCTATAAGGGATAGTTGATAAGGGGGGTATCTGACAACTTTTAACACCTACCTACTTACCTTTATTATAGAGGAAAATCCCCCAGAGAAATTTTTTATTCTTCCTCTGACTCTGGAGAACTCACCCAAGGGGTAGAAGATTCGGCAGCTTTCGGGAAAGAAAAAGATTTTTTCGGAGGAGAAGGCAATAATTCCAATTGTCGATTACTGGTTTTATAGCTAGTTTTATTTTTCTGCTCTCCCCGTCGTCGTTGGGAGGTTTTTTCCTCCGTGGTATTTTCGGCTATCACTTCATACAAAATCGCCCGTTTATCCTCTTGTTGGCCTTTTCTTAACACCCGTCCTAAACGCTGAATATATTCCCTAGTGGAACCAGTTCCCGATAAAATAATCGCGATGCGCGCTTCCGGCACATCAACCCCTTCATTGAGAACATGGGAAGTCACCAGAATTTTGTATTCTCCCTGACGAAAACGGGTCAGGATTTCATGGCGTTCTTTCACGGGAGTTTGATGGGTTATGGCAGGTATTAAAAAGCTCTCGGAAATGCGGTAAACTGTGGCATTATCGTTGGTAAAAATTAAAATTGGTTCCGGATAGTGTTCACAGATTAACTCGGCTAAAACCCGCAATTTTCCCTGGGTTCCAGAGGATATTTCCTTCGACTCCCGGTGCGCTAACATCGCCCGGCGCCCTTCGCTACTTCTGGCACTAATCATGACAAAATTTTGCCAACCATCTAAACCAGACAAACTGAGATTATTTCTTCTTAAAAAATCATTGCGAATTTTAATTGCTTCTTGATATTTTTCCTGTTCTTTGGCGGATAGTTTCACTTTAATTTGAATTATTTCATGATCAGCTAGGGCTTTTCCTGACAAGTCTTGGGGACTTTTTTGATAAACAATTGCACCAATAAGATAATCTAAATCTTGATGACTACCATCACCGCGATCCGGTGTTGCTGTTAAGCCTAAACGATAGGGTGCGATCGAATCTTCTGCTATTTTCCGAAAGAAATCCGATGGTAAATGATGACATTCATCAAAAATCAAAAAAGCGTAACGATTGCCAAGAGTTTCTGAATAAATTGCCGCACTTTGATAGGTGGCGATTAAAATAGCACTATTATCCTTAGAACCTCCCCCTAATAATCCCACCTCGGCATCGGGAAAAGCCGCCAACATCTGGGCATACCACTGGTGCATTAAATCAATAGTCGGCACGATAATTAAGGTACTGCGGGGAGTCGATTGTAGAGCTAATTGGGCAAGATAGGTTTTACCGGCAGCGGTGGGAAGGACAATGACACCCCTTCTCTGGGATTTTTTCCAAGCGATTAACGCTTCCGTTTGGTGGGGGTAGGGTTCCCGTTCAAAACTGGCAATTAATTCTAAATTGTTGAAAGCTTTTGCTTCATCTTGGAAGTTAATGCCCTCCTCCTGTAGAGTTTCCACGAGAGGACGATAATGAATGGCCAAAATGCGAAATCTTTCGATACGATCATCCCAAGTGGCAAAATCTAGCCATTTTTTCCCTTTTGGTGGTGGATGGAGAATTAAGGTTCCTCGCTCATATTTGAGGGTGGGTAAGCGCATTTTTCAGTTATCAGTAAACAGTAAACAGTTATCAGTAAACAGAACGTAGGTTGGATTGAAGCATGAAACCCAACGCCCGCTCATGTTACGCTACCGCTAACCCATCCTACAAATAATTGTGCCTCCCTACTTATCAGTAAACAGTAAACAGTAAACAGTAAACAGTATAAGTGAACTGAAAACTTACATCTGATAACTGATAACTGATAACTGATAACTGATTCAAGGCTGACGGCGGCAAGATAGCTTATCGCTAGATTATATTGATCGGGTTAAAAAAATAGAGTGTGAATTAACACACTCTCAGCATATCGAAACAGCCAAAGTTTGGCAATAGATTAAATCTTTTCGGTTAGCTTAGTCAGAACGCGATTGGAACGTTCCACAAAAGCTTGCATTCCCTCGGCATCAAATCCTTTTTGAGCGATTAAAGCTAAATCATAAACGTGCTGACAGAGCATTTTCGCTAATTGCGCCGATGGAGATTCGCCACTACCGGTAACAATACTTCCCTGACTAATCTGGATAATCTGTTGAATTAGAGGATGATTAGTATTAATCATCAGAATATGTTCTTCGGGGAAAGCCATGGCTTTTTGCTGCATCATTGCCGTCATTTCCTGTAAGCGTCGCATCGCTTCTGGAAGTAAGACAATTGCCGGGGGAGTACCTTGGGGATCATCGGATTTCAAGGCTTCAGTTTTGATATTGATGCGGGAATTATCGAGAGCTTTGGCGAAGATTTCTTTGATCAATTCAGCCCTGGTTTTATTACTGGCGGGATCGATAATTTCACTAGCTTGATCCTGTTCGAGCAGCGTCGAGTCTAATTCAGAATCAACCCGGGTGAATTTCACATCAGAATATTCTCTTTCTAGGAAAGGAATAAAGTAATTAGTATCGATGAAAGAATCAAAGAAGAGGATTTCTAACCCTTGATTTTTGTAGAGTTCAACGTAGGTGGATTGACTCCGAGGATCGGTACAGTAAAAAACTCGATTTTCGTGGCGTTCTTTATGGCGTTCTAGGTAGGCTTTGAGAGTAGTATAACCTTCCTGTTCGATCGCTTCTAGGGGAGTTTTCGCCGTTGCTTCTTGCCATGCGTCACCTTCGGCGGTTTGCACTGCCACTTGTACCGGGGTTTCTGGGGGTTTGTAGGTAGTGCGATAGATTAAAATATCTTCTACCTGCTGTTTAAATTTATCCTCTTTCAAGGAACCAAATTTAATAAAAGTTCCCACATCTCCCCAACAACGAATATATTCTTTTGCGTCTTCATTGTAGAGAGATTTGAGGCGATCAGCAATTTTTTTGGCAATAAAATCGGCAATACGGCGAACGGTGCGATCTTTGGTTAAAGCACTTCGAGACACATTTAAAGGAATATCTGGACTATCGATGACTCCTCGCAAGGGTATCAGGAAATCGGGAATAATTTCCTCGCAATGATCGCTGACAAAAACCTGATTACAGAATAACTTTAATTGTCCTTTTGAGACATCCACATCCGGTCTGAGTTTGGGAAAGTAGAGAATGCCATTGAGCAAGAAAGGATAATCGGTATTCAGATGTACCCAGAGTAAAGGTTCTTCTTGGAAAGGATAGAGATAACGATAAAATTCTAGGTAGTCTTCTTTAGTCAGATTTTGAGGAGATTCTTTCCATAAAGCCCGTTGTTGATTAATCACTTCCCCATCAATTTTAATGGGAACAGGCATAAAATCTGAGTAGGTTTTGACTAACTGGCGAATGCGGGCAGGTTCTAAATATTCCCCTTCCTCATCCATTAAAGTTAGGGTGATAGTGGTGCCGATTTGGCTGCGGGAAGAATCGGTTAATTCAAACTCTGGAGAACCATCACAAGACCAATGGACAGGGGTAGCACCTTCCTGATAGGAAAGAGTATCAATCTCTACCTTTTTAGCCACCATAAAAGCCGAATAAAAACCTAGGCCAAAATGACCGATTAAATCGTTGGCTGATTTTTGGTATTTATTGATAAATTCTTCCGCACTAGAAAAGGCAACTTGGTTAATATATTTCTTGATTTCTTCCGCCGTCATCCCGATACCGTTATCGGTAATTGATAGGGTACGATTTTCTTTATCGATGGCGAGATTAATTTCTGGTTCGGGGACTTCTCCTCTCGCTTCTCCTGCTAAGGAAGCCATTTTTAATTTCGAGATGGCATCAACACTATTAGATATCAATTCCCGCAGAAAAATTTCATGGTCAGTGTAGAGAGATTTTTTGATAATAGGGAAGATATTCTCGGTATGAATCGTGATATTACCTTTTTCGAGTACCGTCATACGTTCAATCACTAAGGGTTTGACTATTCTAACTTTTTTATTTTGCTCGATAATGGCACCATTGATCACAGAGCGATTGCCCAACTTCTTCTAGGGGGATAACCGTACCGATAAAGGCATTTAACGGCAGCGGGGCGATTTCTAGAACTCGCTCGCAAAAATCGGGGTTAATTGCCAGATTATCGGGGTTATTGATGACTTTGTGACTTTTGCAAGCGGTTGGTTGAGATTTGCTGATTGAGGGGGAATTGCAGTAGCTCTACTGTTCACTTTGCAGATATCCCTCGATCAAAATATCGGGATTGAGATAATTAACCGTGACATTTTCTAACTGTAAAGCTTGGCTCATTAACTGGAATCCTAAATCACCCACGGCAGTAGGTGCTTGGATTCCCCCGATGATTTTGGGCGCGATAAAAGCGATAATTTTTTGTACCATGCCCTCAGCGATCGCCGCTGCACTTAAACCGCCGCCGCACTCCCACAAAACCTGACAAAATCCCCTCTGATAAAGATTTTCCATCACTAAAGTGGGTGTCACCTCGGTTAGTTCGATCACTTCTACGCCTTTTATTAATAATTGTTGCTTAAGCTTGACATTAGCATCAATTTGTGTATAGACAAGGGTGGGAAATTGACTGGTATCCCAAAGATGAGCGGAGGGTGGTAAATCGAGCGATCGAGTCATGACCACGCGCAGGGGATTATGATCGGAGAGGCCGTGAGTGGTTAGGTGGGGATTATCTTGACGGACAGTGCTACCGCCGACGATAATCGCATCACAGGCTGATCGCAGTTGATGGACTATTTGGCGAGAAGCGGGGCTAGTAATCCAAGTGCTATGACCGCTAGTAGCGGCAATTTTGCCATCGAGAGTCATGGCATATTTGAGGATACCGAAGGGTTTTTTAGTGGTGATGCGATGGATAAAACCCTGATTGAGTTGACGACATTCCGACTCCTCCACCCCCACCAGCGTCTCGATGCCTGCCGATTCTAATCTTTGAATGCCTTTCCCTGCCACCAGGGGATTAGGATCGATCATCCCTACCACCACTTTTTTAATGCCTGCTTGCACAATTGCCTCGCTACAGGGTGGAGTACGTCCATAGTGGTTACAGGGTTCGAGATTGACGTATAAAGTGGCACCACGGGCTTTTTCTGCCGCCTGTCTCAGGGCGAAAACTTCTGCATGGGGTTGTCCGGCCCCCGGGTGAAAACCTTCGCCGATAATTATACCCTCGTGAACGATCACAGAACCCACCAAAGGATTAGGAGAAGTCCGCCCCAAGGCTTGCCTAGCAAGGGTTAGACATCTTTGCATCATTGTGCGATCGAATTCCGTTGCTCGGGCCATGGTTTATTTCTCCAAAGGAGGGGAGACTTTATCAGTGATCAGTAATCAGTAATCAGTAATCAGTGATCAGTGGGAAGCTTTTTTCAGTGTTGCCAAAGGCACGGCGTAGCCGTCCAGTAAACAGTAATCAGTGAACTGAAAACTCACATCTGATAACTGATAACTTATCTACTATTGTTATTTTAAAGTGAAACGTATCAGAGGATACAGAAATCTCAAATAAAAAAAAACAAAGATCAAAAAACATTGACTACTCACACCCCAAGATAAATCCCTAGGTGTTTGGTCTTCTGAAATGATTGACCCCTGTTCCTAGGATTTAGCGGTTGAACGGACATAATTGCTCGGTAATTATTTTCAACAGTAATGAATCGACCTACTAACTCAAAAAAGTAAATGAATTAACGATGAAACGAATTGCTCGAAAATCTGGGGAACTTGTCGGTTTGTTACCGAAAATTAACCCTGTCTGGTTAGCCTGTGTTCCCTTGTCCGCGATTATTTTTGTGGTTTGGAACGCGGCCGTACACGCCCAGGATGCGAAACCCCTAACCCCCGAAGATGTCCAAAACGCCCTCAATACAATCTGGGTTTTAATTGCCGCCATTCTTGTGATCTTCATGAACGCGGGTTTTGCGATGCTAGAAACGGGATTCTGTCGCCAGAAAAACGCCGTTAACGTTCTCGCCAAAAACCTGATCGTTTTCGCCCTCTCCACCATATCATTTTGGGCGATCGGTTTCTCCCTGATGTTCGGGTCTGTCAGTAACGAATTTTTCGGTACAGGAGGCTGGTTCCTTAGCAGTAGCGATCCTGCCACCTACACCATGCCTGCCTCTTTGCCCACCTCGGTGTTCTTCCTGTTCCAAGTCGCTTTCGCGGGAACGGCGGCAACCATTGTATCTGGGGCGGTGGCAGAACGGATTAAATTCGTCGATTTCCTCGTTTTTAGCTTAATTATCGTCGGTATCATGTACCCGATCACCGGTCACTGGGTTTGGGGTGGCGGTTGGTTAGCTGACCTTGGTTTTAAAGACTTCGCTGGTTCGACGGTGGTCCACTCGGTGGGTGGTTGGTCTGCTTTAACCGGGGCGGCAATTCTCGGCCCGAGAATGGGTAAATACATCAACGGTCGCACCAGTGCCTTACCCGGCCATAACATGAGTATCGCGACCTTGGGTTGTTTAATTCTCTGGATTGGCTGGTTCGGTTTTAACCCCGGCTCTACTTTAGCGGTTAATGAAACTGTACCCTATATCGCTGTCACCACTAACCTCGCCGGGGCCGCTGGCGGCATTGCCGCTACCTTTACCGCTTGGGCGAAAGATGGTAAACCCGACCTTTCGATGATTATTAACGGTATTCTGGCCGGTTTAGTAGCCGTTACTGCCGGTTGTGATGGTGTTTCCTATTGGTCGGCGGCAATCATCGGTTTAATTGCCGGTGTAGTCGTGGTTTACTCGGTGTCTTTCTTCGATAACCTGAAAATTGATGACCCCGTGGGTGCGACTTCCGTTCACCTCGTCTGTGGTGTGTTTGGAACTTTAGCCGTCGGTATCTTCAACAAAGATGCGGGTTTAATCACCGGTCAATTCCAACTGTTTATTAACCAAATTATCGGAATTGTGGCAGTGGGAGCATTTACCCTGATTGTTAGTGGTATTGTTTGGACAATCCTTAAGGCTACCCTCGGTATTCGTGTTACTCCCGAAGAAGAAATGGAAGGTTTGGATGTGGGTGAACACGGAATGGAAGCCTATAGCGGTTTCGTCAAGGAGTCCGATATCGTTACTGGTGGCTATTATGCTTCCAGTGTTGACATGGAAACGCCCAGCAGTCGTTAGGGTGAACCTTGTAAAGATAGATTAATTAGATCCCCGACAAAGTTAAAGAGAAAAGGAAGAAGGCCTCGCCCCGATGCGATCGGTGGCTATAATTAGCTTCTAAACCTTTTCTCTTTCGGTTTTTTGTCTCTTTCCAGACAGAAAAAATTAATCTTGCTACTAGGCACCAACCGTCAATGAAAAAGATCGTAGGAATAACCATGCTTTTGCTGGGACTGGGATTCAATTTCGGAGTTGCCCCGGTTTTTGCGGAAACCGTCGCCGCCGCTCCCCCCAATCCGATTAGTGCTGGAGATACAGCTTGGATGCTGATCTCCTCAGCTTTAGTTTTATTAATGACCCCCGGACTGGCTTTTTTTTATGGGGGTTTAGTACGTTCGCGTAACGTCCTCAACACCATGATGATGAGTTTGGTAGCCATGGGCGTAATTGGTGTAACTTGGGTGCTTTGGGGTTATAGTCTCGCTTTTGATGTCACCCCGGGTAAAAGTGGTTTTGGTGAAGGGATTGAAGCTTTTATCGGTGGTCTGGATTGGATTTTTCTCAACGGAGTCACCGCCGCCGCACCTGACAATATCGGTTATGCACCCACCGTTCCCCATCAAGTGTTTATGGTCTATCAGATGATGTTCGCCATCATCACCCCGGCTTTAATTTCGGGTGCGATCGTGGAACGGGTTAACTTTAAAGCCTATTTTTGGTTTTTACTGCTTTGGTCCACCTTTATCTATTCTCCCCTAGCTCACTGGGTTTGGGGTAAGGGTTGGTTGGCAGCCACTGGGGCGCTGGATTTCGCCGGTGGAACCGTTGTTCACATTAGTTCTGGGATTTCCGCACTGGTGGCCGCTTGGGTAATTGGCCCGCGGCGTAGTTTTGGAACTCAAACCTATGCACCTCATAATGTGCCGTTTGTTCTCCTCGGTATCGGTTTACTCTGGTTCGGTTGGTTTGGTTTTAATGGGGGTAGCGCGCTTTCCTCTAGTTCCCTAGCTACGACAGCCTTTGTTAATACCACGATCGCCGCTTCGGCTGGTGGTTTGACATGGATGCTGATAGAATGGATTTTACGGGCTAAACCGACAGCGATCGGTATTGCTAGCGGATTTTTGGGGGGATTAGTGGGTATTACTCCCGCTGCCGGTTTTGTTCTACCCATCGGTGCGATTCTGATTGGTTCGATCACTGCCCTTACCTGTTTTTTTGCGGTTAGTCTGCGGGCAAAATTGCGCTTTGATGACTCTTTGGATACCTATCCTGTCCATGGTGTGGGTGGGACAATAGGGGCGCTGCTTACGGGGGTTTTTGCCACTAAATCGGTTAATTCCTTGGGTAATGACGGTTTACTATTTGGCAACCCCGGCTTAGTCTGGACGCAATTTGTTGGCGTTGCCGCTACTTATATCTTTGCTGCCGTGGGTACTTTTGTTATCCTGAAAGTTCTCAGTCTATTTATGGAGCTGCGGGTTAAACCGAATACGGAAGCGGAAGGGTTAGATGTGCCTCAACACGGAGAGGAAGCCTACGGACAGGAATTCGAGTTTGGTAGCAGCTTTTCCTACCAAGAAAATCCTCCTAGCACAAATCCTCGAGAAAATTATTAGCGATTCAATCGGCTATCAGTCCGGCCAACAGAGGCGAAATTTCGTCTCTGTGAAACTGGGCTAAAAAATTCCGTTTTTGGTCGTCTTGTCTCTGTCACCGGGGATTGTGATCCTGTCCGTCGCTGGCAAAGAATGCTCGATCGTTATTGTGCGAAGATTCTCCGAGACGGAGAAACTCTCTGCCAAGGCTTAATAATTGGCGATCGCTAAGGCGGATCAAGTTTGATCCAGATGGGCAAAACAGCAAAAAATTACCGATTCCTACTGACAAGAATCAAGAAATTTGTAAGCCAGCTAACTCAGCAATTGTATAGGTGGGTCTGCCTTTAACTTCCTCGTAAATTCTGCCGATATATTCTCCTAGTATTCCGATGCTAATTAGCTGTACAGAACCCAGAAAAAATATAGCGATCATAATCGTGGCAAAACCCGTGATCGGTGAGTCGGGTTGCTGTAAACGCCAATATAATACTAACAGAGCCATAATCAAAGATATCAGGGCAGAAAATAATCCTAGATAGGTGGCAAAACGTAAGGGGACACGGGAAAAAGATACTAGGCTATTAATAGCTAAAGATAATGATTTGCTAAAGGTATATTTTACTTCCCCGGCAAAGCGCGCATCCCGCTCAAATTTAACCGCAGTTTGTGGAAAGCCAATCCAAGCGCGCAACCCACGAATATAACGATTTCTTTCCGGGAGAGAATTTAATAGATCTACCACCTGACGATCCATTAAACAAAAGTCTCCTGTATCGTCGGGAATATCCACATCAGCTAGTCTTTTAAGCAAACGATAAAAGAGATATGCCGTCAGTTTTTTAAACCAACTTTCTTGTTTTCTTTTGGTTCTTTGGGCATAAACTACTTGATAACCCTCTTGCCATTTTTCAATCATTTGGGGAATTAATTCGGGTTTGCTTAATAATGGTAAAACCCTTTTAAAATAAAGCTTTTGACCTGTTAAAGTCCGATGTTAGTGCAAGAAAATAGGATTGGGACGTTCAAAAACCTTGCATTATCCTTCTTGTAGTACATCGCTTGGTACAAAAAACAAGGGCAACAAAGCCAAACACGACCGGCTCCTGACGACCGGCTACTGACTCCTACCCCCAGGAAAAACTTTTTCAGCAGACCCTAAATAAACTATCAGTATAGACCTCGTTTCCACACAGAAACCAGAAGAGCCCATCCGGTGGAGCGCCAATTGAAAAGCTTAAGGAGTATATCAAAAATCAGGATACACCTAAAAGTTAGTTGGCAATTTTTCGGACATCGAGTCCTCAAATTGCCGCGCTTTCCTTCCCCACCCCGCGTTGTTGAGGGTGGGGACTGACGCGGATTCGTTCAAGCGGGCAACGCGATTCGAACGCGCGACATTCACCTTGGCAAGGTGACGCTCTACCACTGAGCTATGCCCGCAAGCCTTTTTTTTACACTTCCCCAAGTATGCCAAATCTCAGAGCATTTGTCAAGTGGTTTGGAGCATTTTTTTACAATGATTCATGTTCTGGCCAATCCCCCAAACCGGTAATAGCTTCGAGAACCACTTCTATCTTAGCCTGTAGTCGGTTGAACTGATGTTGCAAGCGATCAAAGCACTTGTCAATGGCGGCGAATTTTTCAGTGATAGGGCGTTCCATAGCCTCAAAAGCTGCCGTAATCCGCTCCTCTGGGTCTAGAGCTAATTCCAGAGTCTTGATTCTCTCGACAGCGGGGAGTGGGGACAACTAAAACCCTAAATGCTGGGGGAATTTTCTTAGCCTTCCATCAGTGCCTGTTGGGGATTATTTTGCAATAATTCTAGGGGTTTATCTTCATTCCGGGGGCGCAATTGACGCATGAGACTAGCCATTTCTAGGGCAGATAGGCCATAATTCCAGCCCAAATTACTTTTAATACCGGCCCGTTCGAGGGCCTGTTGTAGAGTATCAGTGGTGAGAATACCGAAGACAACGGGAACACCGGTCTGAAAAGCGGCTGCGGCGATACCTTTAGCGGCCTCGGCAGCAACGTAGTCAAAATGGGGCGTTTGTCCGCGAATAATTGCCCCTAGACAAATAACGGCATCGTAACGGTGGGAAAGGGCGACTTGACGGGCTACCATTGGCACTTCAAAGCTACCCGGTACCCAGATATAATCGACTTGGGTGCCATCGGGATTGACATCAACCCCGTGACGCTTGAGACAGTCTTGACAGCCTGATAACAGTTTATCAGTGACGAGATCATTAAAACGACCAATCACGATCGCAAAGCGCAAAGAGGATATGTCCTCGGTAAAATTTCCCTCAAAAACAGTCATAGGTAGAAGGGGATAGGAGTGGGAAGTGGGGAAGTGGGGTAGTGGGGTAGTGGGGAAGTGGGGTGTGGGGAGAATACTGACTCCTGACGACTGACTCCTGACGACTGACTCCTGACTCCTGTCCCCCGTCCCCCTGATCAAGACTAAATCACTAAAAAGTTTAAAATAGCGACGGCAACGACTAAAATCGCCCAAATTGCCGAACCCACATAGAGAAGGGGTTTCGATTGATCCCAGTTTTGGGGGGAAGCATAGGCAACGGGGACACCAATCACCATCAGCAAGGAAAATAAAACTAAGGCAATGAGAAAAAATTGAAAAACAATAGACATGATTGGGTTCTCCTAAAGCAGTTGATGTTTATTTAGATAATTCTCCCAGATTTGATACTTGTATGGAAGAGCCTCGCTTCCACTCAACTTAACTGGACGATCCTTCCTCTAAGTCCTCTCTGAATCAGGGGTTCCCAGGAGATATCCCTGTCAGACTGAATCCACGAGCATTTTAATTTTACTGCCAGTGACTACCCAGCCGCAGCGGGTTCTAAAATTTTTTTGATGTCTCCATCCTTGTCAAAAGCAGGATTGTAAGGGTTAGGTGGGGGAAGTGACTCCCTGTAATCCCTTGCCCAGATTACAGTATTTTCGCGTTTTCGCCAAACCTGCCCTAGAAAGGTCTCCAGACTGCTGAACTGCTAAGGGACCTGCGTAGGAATAATATCCCAGCCGGACAGTCGCTCTGTAGAAGAATCAGACAAGCCATAAATGGTACATTATCAAAGCGCAAGTCCCTAAAAGCTAATGGTCAAGTCCTAGGTCAAGCCCCCCAAACGGATGCCAGCGCCAAAAATGACGAATAATACTGCTAGAGTGGTGACGGCGACTATGTGCAGGGCGAGGAAATTTAAGTTTTCCTCGCTCAGTTTAGGAATGAGAAAAAAGCGGGAATGAAGGGCCAAGATGAGAGTTAATAGCAGTAAAGCTAACTTAATTCCTATATAAACCGATAAAAAACTATCAAATGACCAAAAATCACGAAAACCGGGCAAATAAATCCAAGTCAGTACTAGGCCTGTTATTACCTGCAACAATAGCGCAGATAACCCAAAACCTTCAAAATATTGCTCAAATTGACGAATTCGGTCTGGTTCTCGGTTTTTGAGGGCCTGGGGTAGAACGGTGACTGCCAACAATAAATGGCCACCGGCCCAGACGGTCGCCCCTAGGGTGTGGAGAATTACTAAAATTTTGAACAACATCGGTTTCTCTCAGTCATTAGAACTCTTGCAAATTAATTATATGTTATAATGATTGGTTAACTAATTTTCCCAAAAAAATTAGTTAACCAGTACATTCGTCCTGAATGAAAACTTGAAGTTTAACTTTTAACTCAAAACTCTTTAGAGCTGCTTTAA
>NZ_JAPZQJ010000298.1:0-2890 GCF_027530405.1 Microcystis sp. LE19-41.2A
ACGCTAGATGTTAAGTCTGATTGCCCGTCCATTCTCAATAAGCACTGTTTATTGAGAATGACCGGGGGAACTCTGAAATTTTCGGCTTAGTTGCTGGCAGCTTGCCGCCAACTCACTCCTCTAGATAAGTATTTTGACTCACGCCCCTTCCTCTTTTGAGACGTTGTGACACTTAGGGTGCGGAATGTGGGTGGTATGGTTCGATCGGGGGGCGTGAATCGACTAAATCCTTATCTGGCAAGAGTTCTATTGATTAGTTCGTTCTAGAGCGAAAACAATTGACCAAAATCGCAGCAATGTCTGTCTCTATAAGGGTTTCATTCCTTATAACCCCGTCCATTGCATAACAAAAACCGAAGAACCATACTATTGACGACGACAAAACTTGAAAATCAATCGAAAGATAACAAGAATTACTATCGTGTTGCTTCAAAACCAACCCCTTCAAAGGTATAGCTCCAGTCAGGATGAGCCAAGACATTATCCCTTTCGGCTGGATTAGTCGTAAAGAAATGTCCTCTGGAGATCGGGTTATAGAAGCGGAAAACATCCGATCCTAGACTGGCACTCGCTCCGTAAGCATAGAAGCCAATTCCTTCAAAGTTATATTGCCATTCGGGATGACCGTTGACAGTATCCCTTTCTGCTGGATCGATCGTGAAGAAGTGTCCTCTGGAAATCGGGTTATAGAAGCGAAAAACGGGAAATAGATTATTACCAGGGGATTGGGCGGCTTGAAAACCAACTCCTTCAAAGGTATATTGCCATTCGGGATGAGCGATGACATTATCTTTTTCTGCTGGGTTGAGGGTAAAGAAATGTCCTCTGGAAATCGGATTGTAAAAACGGTAGACGGGACAAGTTAAGGGGTCGGGACAAGGAGGAGTAGGGGGGGGAGGGGAAGGAGCAAGATTCCAGCCTTCATCCTTTAAGATTCCTAGGGGGATGGGGCCCGGGTCGTGAATCGCTTCACCTAGGCTAAAATAGGGTGTATCTAAGGAATTAGGATTGCCCCGGGGATAAGTCAGTTCGTCAAGATGGGCGTAACTAGAACCTTGTTGCCATTGACTAGGGGCGTAAAGTTTCGGACGGATTCCATTATTCGCCCCTACAGCATTAGGTCCATCGAAGAAAAGGTTGTTGCTGGTTAGTTGATTACCGAGGGCAACAGACGGGTTAGGGAATAAGCTCGTATTAATGAGGCTTTGCCCCGCACCATTTTCTGTAAAGCGATCATAGATACCGGGAAAGCCCGTACCCAATCCCCAACTTCCCTGACCGCCACTGTAGTCCATCAAGCCAATGTTTCCTAAACCGTGTAATATTTCGTGCAGAGCGACGGTGACAAAATCATATTGGTTGGCTGGAGTCTTGCCATCTGTACCGAAATACCAGTTGGCAGTGCTATTTAACTCGGAGGTCATATCCCCATCGTTAGGCGCAAGATCTCGACCTGCTAGCTGATTAGCCAGGGCTGATGTGTACCATGTATTCGGTCGTGTTCCGGGGGATTCTCTCCAAAAGAGATTGGGGCTTGCTCGGCCGAGAATCGAAGGATCTAAGGGTTGCCAGTAGGCATCAACGGCAATCGGGATAGTTGAGACGATAATAGATTCCCAGATACTGACCGCATACTGAAAAGCCGCTTGTGCTTGAGGGGTATAGTTATGATAAGTAACATTAATTGTCGCCGTTCGAGCGTCAGCCATGAGTCGATTCTGTACGTCAATTGATAGAGGAACTAAAGAGGTTTCTACTGACTCGGATGATTGATTGGCGACGAGGATGATCGAGGGTGGTACTACCGATCCTGGCAACTGTTCGGAAGCGGGGGTAATCGAGGGTGGTACTACCGATCCTGGCAACTGTTCGGAAGCGGGGGTAATCGAAGGTGGTACTACCGATCCTGGCAACTGTTCGGAAGCGGGGGTAACCGAAGGCGGTACTACTGACCCCGGTAATTTTTCGGAAGCGGGGGTAATCGAAGGCGGTACTACTGACCCCGGCAATTGTTCGGGATCATTTTGACGATGAGGGTTAAATAAATCGTCTGTGGATAAGGACAAATCTCGATCGAATTCAAGGGGATTCATGATTAGAGAATCATTGAAGAATATTTGCCGATCGAGAGCTTGACTCGAATTGGTGCCGTTGTTCATACCTGTATAATTCTCCTCGTGAGGCGTTGTAGAGAAAGAGTCCGGTGACAGATAATTATCAAGAGAAAACGAGGGTGATGAGAGGGTTTACTTCCTTCCCGCAGCAACACGACCCAACCGACAAGCCTTGTCGTGTTAATGTTTGTGAACCCAGGCAATGGGCAATTTAAGAGCGGGAATGGAGTAGTCATTCCACAACATACAACTTTATCTAGATAACAGAATTCCAGACTCAAATAGAATTTATAATCCGACAGCAGAATGATTTTATCTATCTAACCCGTAACAACTAGACTTCAGGTTTTAAACCTCATTCCACTATTAGAATAATATTGCCATATCCAACAGTTCGAGAAACCCATCAATGAACTGGCCCCCACTAAGTACCTATTGTTGTTTCTGTTTCTTCTTTTCTCGTATTTTGAAAACGGGATCTGTGTTATTCGGTCATTTAGACTATTTCTACAACTCGATCGTAGTCAAAAATATCTTGTATTTTGTTGTTTCGTTATATAAGTTAATAGTTATTTGAGCGTTTAACAAGCTGAACGGTTCTTCCCAAGACAGGGATGACCGGCTTTTCTGATTAGTAAGCTTTTACGCATTTAAGTTACATTGACAGCATTACCCTTATTTTTAAGTTTTCTACTCCATTTAATAATCAATCCCCCTTCATTTAAAAGCTGATTGACTACTTTTTCCAGTTCTTCTTTATTTTCAAATTCTCGATT
>NZ_JAPZQJ010000147.1:0-4031 GCF_027530405.1 Microcystis sp. LE19-41.2A
ACTCAATTGTCTATCTTTTGGTATTAACCTGTTTGTGCCTTAAGTCCTTCCCTGTATGGATTTCAGCTACTTTTGAGCGTAGGCGCTCTCATCGAATTTTATTTTAAGTTAATTATTTGCATAACAATTCCCGAAGAGCCATAACTTAAGAGTTGACATAGCAAATATTAAAGGAGAATTAACAGGCGTGAATAAACGACTAGATAACTTGGAATTTACTAATCGAACCATCTTTGTTGCTATTGTTACTGCACTAATGGCAGGATTAGTTAAGTTATTTTTACCAAACCTTCCTACTAATCCTTAACTGTGATTCAAAAAGAAAACGGGTTTTTTGAAAAAACCCGTTTTCTGAATCTGAAATCGAATTCAAAATAGGAAATAGCGTTGGGCCATAGGTAAAACCGTAGCGGGTTCACAGATTAATAATTCCCCGTCAGCACGCACCTCGTAGGTTTCGGGATTAACTTCCATGCGCGGTAAAGCGTCATTAAGCTTCATACTAGCCTTACTGATATTGCGCGTATTCGACACTGCCACGGCGGTTTTTTTCAGCTTTAACTTCTCAGGAATGCCCGCTTTCATAGCATATTTAGAAACAAATGTCAAGGAAGTTTTGGCGATCGCACCACCAAAAGAGGCAAACATGGGACGCATATAAACCGGTTGGGGTGTGGGAATACTGGCATTAGCATCGCCCATTTGCGCCCAGGCGATTAAACCGCCTTTCAGGACAATTTCCGGTTTTACGCCAAAAAATGCCGGTTTCCAGAGAACTAAATCGGCTAATTTGCCCACCTCGATGGAACCGACATAATCGGATATACCATGGGTAATAGCAGGATTAATCGTATATTTAGCAATATATCGTCTTGCCCGCAGATTATCATTCTCTCCCGTTTCCCCGGTCAGTCTGCCTCGTTGTACCCGCATTTTGTGGGCAGTTTGCCAAGTGCGGATAATTACTTCTCCCACCCGTCCCATCGCTTGAGAATCGGAGGAAATGATGCTAAAAGCCCCTAAATCGTGGAGAATATCCTCGGCGGCAATAGTTTCGCGGCGGATGCGGGATTCAGCAAAAGCCACATCTTCGGGAATACTCCGGTCTAAATGATGACAAACCATCAACATATCGAGGTGTTCCTCTAAGGTATTCGTCGTATAGGGACGCGTGGGATTAGTAGAGGAGGGTAAAACGTTCATTTCCCCGCAAACCCTGATAATATCGGGAGCATGACCACCGCCGGCCCCTTCCGTGTGGTAGGTGTGAATGACGCGATTTTTAAAAGCGGCGATAGTGGCCTCGACAAAACCGGCCTCATTGAGAGTATCCGTATGAATCGCCACCTGCACATCGTACTTATCGGCCACGCTTAAACAGGTATCAATGGCTGCCGGAGTGGTTCCCCAATCTTCATGGAGTTTTAAGCCAATTACCCCCGCTTTTACCTGTTCCGCTAGTCCTTCCGGCTGACTGCTATTGCCTTTACCCAAAAAACCCAAATTCATCGGGAAAGCTTCGGCCGCCTCTAGCATTCGATAGATGTTCCATTCTCCCGGGGTGCAGGTGGTGGCATTAGTTCCCGTCGCAGGTCCGGTCCCACCACCAATCATTGTGGTAATCCCCGACGCAATCGCTGTCTCAATTTGTTGGGGACAGATAAAATGAATATGGGCATCAATCCCCCCTGCTGTCAAAATCATCCCCTCCCCGGCTAATGCCTCGGTAGCAGGTCCGATGATAATATCGACATTATCTTGAATGTGGGGATTGCCCGCTTTACCGATTTTATAAATTTTGCCGTCTTTAATGCCCACATCGGCTTTAACGATGCCCCACCAGTCGAGAATTAGGGCATTAGTAATCACCAAATCCACCGCCCCATCTTCCCTAGAAATGGGGGATTGGCCCATCCCATCGCGAATTACTTTACCGCCGCCGAATTTTACCTCATCGCCGTAGGTGGTGAAATCTTTTTCGACTTCGATAAATAATTCCGTGTCTGCCAGGCGAACTTTATCTCCGACGGTGGGGCCGTAGGTTTCTGCATAGGTGCGGCGATCAATGCGATAATTCATAGGGGGAATTCTTGAAAATCGAGATCGATTATACGATCGATTTTCCGGCAATTATCGCTTTTTGGGGATTTTCTTCCATTTTTAATCTGGCTCGTTTTCGAGGATTTCTTTGGCTTTCAGTAAAGCTTGGTGATGTTCTTCGGTAACGGTGGGATATTTTAAACCAAGGGATTCCAGGGTGTGATAAATAACCGCCCCCACAGCTAAACGGGTAAACCATTTGCGATCAGCCGGGATAATATACCAGGGGGCCCATTCGGTACTGGTATGATTGAATACCTCCTCGTAGGCTTTCATGTAATCACCCCAAAAAGCTCTTTCTTTGACATCATTTTCAGAAAACTTCCAGTTTTTTTCAGGGCGATCAATTCTTTCCAAAAATCGTTTTTTCTGTTCTCCTTTAGAAACATAGAGAAAGAATTTCAGGACAATAACCCCATTATTAACCAGATATTTTTCAAAATTATTAATCTCCTCAAAACGTCGCTGCCAAACTTTCTTGGTTCTGTCTTCCGGGGGAAGTTTTTGCCGTTCCAATAAATTTTGATGGACGCGCACGACTAATAATTCTTCGTAGTAAGAACGATTAAAAATACCGATACGACCCCGCTCCGGTAAGGCTTTATAATATCGCCAGAGATAATCGTGATCTAGTTCTTCGGCCGAGGGAACTTTAAAGCTAAATACCTGACAGCCTTGGGGATTTAAGCCCGACATAACGTGTCTAATCGTACCATCTTTACCCGCCGCATCCATCGCTTGTAGATTAATTAACAAGGCATAGGTATCCTGGGCATAGAGTTTATCTTGAAACTCGGCCATTTTTTCGATTCCCTGTTGCAGCAGCAGCGTGGCATCTTCTTTGGTGATATAGTCGGGCTTAAACCCAGGATCGTAGTCTTTGTGCAGAGAAATTTCTTTACCCGGTGGCACTATTAAGGATTGTAAAAATGCGTGGCGATCAATTTTGCTGACCATGCTCTTCTCCTTGATTGTTTTGACCCCTAAGATTACATTGTAGCACTTTTGCTCGGAAAATATCTAACCCTTGAACCGGCGAGTCAAGGATGAAGTGGCAAAAGTATATTTAAATAGCTGTCAGTCCCTAAGCAAAATTAATTACACATCTAAGCTGTCAACCGTTTATCAGTTATCGGTAGGAAAATAGAATATTAAGTGAGCAGTATTACAACAGTTATCTTAATGGTGAGGTGCGAAGTTTTCGTTTTGGGGAGTAGGTGGTCGATGTCAAAGTAGGTTACACTTTATCTTGATGAGAAACGCTGTAGATGTATTTTTACTTTAAAAAAAGGTTGATTGCATCAATAAGCTGCTTGAGTTGTTTAATCTTTTCAACTAGATGCAAATATATAAACTCATAATCTAGGAGACTAGCTATTTCTTCCACAGTCCTTTCGCTTTTATCATAGCTTCGTTGTATTAATTGATAAATACTGTCCAGCACTTGACTAGGATGTGGTATTTGTTCTACATCTAGGACATTTAGATCGAAACCTAAATTGTCTAGAATAAACTTAGATGTTAAACAACTATCTATTTTAGTCAGAAAACTGTATTCACCTAAAAACCAAGCTTCGATTTCCATAATCACTAAAATCATCGAAATGGGAATTCCCTTGTTCTGAAGTAAAGGTTTTAAAAATCCTTTAATGCCATTTTCTACCTTAGTTCTATTTTCTAGAGTTTCGGGATATAAATCTCGTAAACCTAAAATTTTTTCATAACCATTATTAGTTAGGGTCTGCTGAAAAAGTTTTTCCTGGGGGTAGGAGTCAGGAGTCAGGAGTCGGTCGTTTTAGGCTTTGTTGCCCTTGTTTTTTGTACCAAGCGATGTACTACAAGAAGGATAATGCAAGGTTTTTGAACGTCCCAATCCTATTTTCGCAGCATGAACATCGGACTTTAACAGGTCAAAAGCTTTATTTTAAAAG
>NZ_JAPZQJ010000274.1:0-1168 GCF_027530405.1 Microcystis sp. LE19-41.2A
GCCCCAAGTGTTCTTAGGCAATTGGGAATTAGTCGTGAAAGCAGAGAAGAAAAATTCAAAGATTTGTTCTCTTTAGAATTGCCTGCTTGGCTTCAAGAATGCTTGAGTGCTTATCAATCTGATTCTGGGCAAGATAAAAGTAGACCTCTTGCATAATTTTTTTATGGTATAATATAAGGTTTTGCTTTTTTCTCAATTCTTAGATTGAAGTGGAAAAAAGAATAAAATGTGATCTTAGGTCAGGAAATCATCTATAATTTTGCTATGTTTATTAGCAAAATTATGGATTATCAAAACTTATCAGATGAACAATTCAAACGCCGTTTCGGTGTGTATAAACAAACATATAGAAAGATGGTAGAATCAGTAAAAAGTGTTGAAGCCGACTCTAATTCACCATCTAAAAGGGGACCGAAACCTAAACTATCTATAGAAGAACAAGTTTTAGTAACGTTAGAATATTGGCGAGAATATAGAACATATTTTCACATTGGTACAAGCTGGGAACTATCAGAATCAACTATATGTCGGATTGTAAATAAGACGGAAAAAATGCTTTTACAATCGGGAAACTTCCGTTTAAAAGGAAAAAAAGCTCTACTAAATCAAGCAGAGATACCGGTCGTAACGGTAATGGATGTAACGGAAACTCCCATTGAACGCCCCAAAAAGAAACAGAAAGATTTTTTTTCGGGTAAAAGAGGTTATCATACTTTAAAATCCCAATTAGTAGCTGATCAAAATACCGAGGAAATTATCTGTGTCTTTTGTGGGAAAGGTAGAGGTCATGATTTTAGTTTATTTAAAAAAAGTCGAGTTCGTTTTCATCCTTTAACTACCAGCATAGAAGACAGTGGTTATCAGGGAATAGCTGCATACCATAGTAATAGTTATACACCGAAAAAGAAATCGAAAAATAGAAAATTAACCGAGTTAGAAAAAGAGTATAACAAGGCTTTAGCCAAAGAAAGGATTATCATTGAACATATAAATAGGAAACTCAAAATCTTTAAAATCTTATCTTGTAAATATCGGAATCGTCGTCGAAGATATAGTTTAAGAGTTAACTTGTTGGCGGCTATTTATAACTGTGAGTTAGGGATAGGTATAGCAGCTTCTTAAAAGTTGCCTAAAGATTAATCAAGTCAAGGAGAATTTATTCTCAATT
>NZ_JAPZQJ010000253.1:0-8990 GCF_027530405.1 Microcystis sp. LE19-41.2A
AATTATTAATGAGATTATTTCTATATATTCTTCCTACACCCCACACCCCATCACCCCATCACCCCATCACCCCATCACCCCATCACCCTACACCCTACACCCTACACCCCACACCCCACACCCCAATCAACGCTGTTCTAACCTACGACTGGCTAGGGACATAGAATAACAGAAAATCCAGTAAATAAACGCCAAAAATAGATAAACTTCTGGATAATCGCCGATAAATTTCGGATTAGCCAAAACCGATCCTGCCATACCCAAGAGGTCCACCAGTCCCACGATCGCCAGTAGGGAAGTATCCTTAAATAAACTGATAAATTGACCAACAATAGCAGGAATGACCGCTTTTAAAGCTTGGGGTAGAACGATCAATAATAAAACGAAAATCGGTTTTAAACCCAAGGCTTTGGCCGCTTCAACTTGACCTTTGGGAATCGCTTGTAAACCACCCCGGACATTTTCGGCCAGATAGGCTGCTGCAAAAAGGGTAAATCCGGCGATCGCTCTGATTACCCGTTCCGGTCTGGTCCCGGCGGGTAAAATTAAAGGTAACATCACCTGAGCCATGAATAAAATTCCCAACAAAGGTAAACCGCGCAATAATTCGATATAACCAATAGATAGCCAACGAATTGCCGGTAATTCACTCTGTCTCCCCAGGGCTAATAATACCCCCAAGGGGAAAGATAAAATCATACTGGCGATCGCTACTAATAAAGTTAAGATTAAACCACTGAGATCATCGAGGGGAATTGCCTTTAAAAATAATCCCCCCAATAGTAACCAAGCAATTAAAGGTAAAGTCAATAACCAGAGCAATCCCCACCAGCGTTGGAGAAAAGCGGGGCAATTGGGGAAGCGACCCCGGTTTAATTGCCAAGAAAACAGTGATAAAGCCGCAAGTATCGTTAAAATCAGCCAAATTCTCCATATTGACTGTTCTGGATAACGACCGACCACAAATAAACCGATATTTTCCGTCACTACAGCCCATTTTGCCTGATTTATCGCCCAATCGAGAAAACTTAAACCACCCCAGAGGCTGAGAAATAGACCCGCAAGGGTTAAGATGACGTTGTACCAAGTGTTAAAGAGATTTTTTCTTAACCAGAGTCCCATAAAATTCCCTAACCTCTACAGTGGTGATCCTTGTACTTTTTCAGTACAATGGTGCTATTAGAAAAATTCAGACTGATTTTCGACCATGAACAGTTGCATTTTAATGGCTAAAATTGTCCGTCGTCCCGAATTACGTTATACCCAAGATAATCAAACTCCCTACGCTCAAATGTTAGTCGAGTTTTCTGCCAATCGTGCCGAGGCAACCCCGACTAATTTAAGGGCCGTAGCTTGGGGAAATTTGGCCTCAGAAGTCGCTCAGAACTATAATGAAGGCGATCAAGTAATTTTGGAAGGTCGTCTCTCGATGCAGACGATCGATCGTCCCGAAGGTTTTAAGGAAAAACGGGCCGAATTAGTCATTAGTCATCTCTATCATCTTGACGGCAGCGTGAGTAGCGGTGAAATGGCAGCCCCGACTCCAGAAAAAGTCGTGCCAATCAATACCCACAAATCGAATAAAACCCCGGTGGAAAAACCCGTCGCACCTGTCTCCACCGGGGATTTTGAATATGACGCATCCTATGAACTTTCTAATCCTTCCGCTTGGCAACCTAGCGACACATCGGTGGAGGAAAATTTAGACGATATTCCTTTCTAATCACCCCGACAGAATGGCTCTTCTCGATTTTGTCTGATAATTTTTGCTTATGGAATCGTGAAATGCTGATCGGGCAAGACTTTCAGCACTATTTGGCGGATATTCTATCAGTATAGACCTCGTTTCCACACAGAAACCAGAAGAGCCAGTTCTTGCCTTCTAACCCCCTAACTCCCCACCATTGATACTTTTCTTTTGTTGAACGTAGCTCTGAAAATCGGCGAGGGTCAGTTCATCTAACCACTGGTGTCGCTCGGCGGTGTAATCTCCATGGCCGACTTCCAATTGTTGCAGGAAGCGGAGCATTCCCACCACCCCTAAAGAGTCAACTAAAGCTTGATATCCTTGTTTTCTCAGTTCAGCTAATTTCATTGCCATCCTCCTGTAAAGTCGCCATCAACCAAATCACGGGATTCTCTACCGTTACGTTAATTGAATCTCTATATTGTTGAGCTTTTCGCAGCAGCCTGTCATCGGTGGTCAGGAAAATATCAGCGCCCCCCGCTTCAGCAAAAGCCAGATGTAAGGCATCATAAAACTTAAAACCCAGTTGGGAGGTACGGAGTAGGGGCAATTCATGAATTGCCCCTACTGGCGATGGGCGTTTCCCTCGATACCATCCAACGGGCAGCTTCTACAGTAGCTTCTTGCCAAAATTCGGCATCAGTAGCAGCTATATCTGAATAATCTATATCAGAATCTTTCATCTGACCAAGGAGCTTTAATTGTTCCTCTCTCGACATAGTCATAATAAATAATCACCTAAGTAGGTAGGCGTTAAAAATCATCAGATCCCCCCGCCTATCGGCACCCCCCTTATCAAGGGGGGCAGGGGGGATCGAACCTAAAATCCATTTTTAATTTAATTATAACCAGCTACTTAACAATGTTAGCGAAATTTTGAACCCTATGACCGAATCTGACACACTGCGCCACAATCCCTCACGGAAGGCGATCGGTCGCCTGAGAAGCAGTAACACAGGGGAAAATACCTGAAACTCTTTCCCCTGTGAATCCCTAAGCTAGGGAGAAGAATATAAAGATTTATTAAATTGTAACTTTTGATACAGTTGTGGGGGGGGAGTGTGTATCGTTTTGTTGTCCGCCTTTGGGGTTGGGTTGGAGTGTTGCTTGACCTAGCTGCGAGGAGGGCAATCGCACTGTAGGGGGTTTTAAAAATTATGAGTTCAAATGTAAATGTACTGAAGAAGGTCTCATTGGCAGCCGTTGGAATGATCGCAATTGATTTAACAGGAGCAACTCATGCGTTCGCCGTGTCAATAGGCTTCGAGGGGTTGCCCGACGGAACCGTCGTAACGAATCAATTCTCTGACGTAGTATTCTCCGCGAATGCGGGGTTCGTAAACAAAGTAACCACTCAGCCCGGCCTTGGTTTCGGAAATAACTTCATTTGTACTGCACCTACAGCAGGGGGAATCAACTGTACTCAAGAGACGATCCTTACCTTTAGCAGCGGAGTTAATAATCTATCTTTCTACCAGGTAGGAGACAATGCTAGTGGTGTAGTCGCCTTGGTTGATGTGTTTCAAAACGGCTTATTTTCTGTAACCGTTAATATTTTGGGATTCAATGACTCTTCTGTACCAAATCTCGTTGACCTAACTGGCTTTAGTAATGTCTCGTCTATACGAATATATAACATTACTGATCCTGCCGGACTCGGATGGGATAACTTTCAGTTCGACGTAGCTACTAAACCTGTCTCCACCCCCGAACCCACCTCAACCATAAGTCTCCTCGCACTCGGCACACTAGGCGCAGCCTCAACCCTCAAGCGCAAACTAAAACCCTCCCAATCCACTGAAAAAGAAACTACAAAAGTCTCCTAAAATCCCCCATAAAACCCCACAAAAACCCCTGCAATTAATGAAAGGGGTTTTTGTCATAAAACCCAGTCGTTGGTCGTTAGGAGAATTAAGATTGAGTGTATGTACCCCAAAATAGTCCTACTGTTCACTAATTTTACTTTCAGCGAGAATTTCTTGGAGGACGGGGGATAAATTGCTAGTTAAACGGCCGGATCGAATAAATTCAGCGTAGGTATCAGCTTCGATATCTAGGAGGGTTTCCCGAAGTTGTTCCATTGTCAATAGCTGTAATTGGGGATAACTATCGTTGAGAGATTGTATTTCCGCTTCTACGGTCTTTAACTTTTCTTTGACTAGATGCTGCTCATAACTAAAAAATTCGGGGGCAACATCGGGAGATTTATCTAACTTAGAAAGATAGTCTAAAACCCTTTTTAAAGCTACCCGTCGGGCTAAAAGTTCCGCATAGTTTTCTCGAATTGGTTGATCACCGATCAAGTCTAATCTCGATAGGAAAGTTTGAATAGTTAATCCTTGAACCAAAAGGGTAAAGAGAACAACTCCGAAGACGATATCGATGATATCCTGACGATTGGGAAAAATAACCGGCACACTTAAAGCTAGGGCAATAGAAACGGAACCGCGCAAACCTCCCCACCATAAAACCGTTTTTTCCCGCCAATTAATTTTAGTTTCCATCAAGGCATTACTAACAGTTGCCAAAGCAAAGGTAGCCAGAAAACGGGCCGCTACCACGGCAGCGATCGTGATAAAAATTAAATTGAGATTATCGGCTAAACTGGAGAGACGGATCTGATCGCCGATGAGGAGAAAAACGATCGAATTGACAAAAAAAGCGAGAAACTCCCAGAATTGCGTGACTAATAGGCGGGTACGGGGACTCATACTAATTCTAGAGCCAAAATTACCTAAAATAATCCCCGTAGTCACCACTCCGATTACCCCCGAACCCCCGAACTCCTCGGTTAATAAATAAGCACCGTAGGCGGACACAAGAGTTAAAGACTGTTCCACTAGGGGTAAATCGAGACGTTGAGTCAGATAGGAAATACCAAAACCCACTAAACAACCCACTGCCACCCCGATACCGATAAAAGCCGCAATCCGGCTAATGGTTGTCTCTAAGGATAGACCACTAGCACCGAGGGGAATTTCCACCAAAAGAGCGAAAGCGACGACAGCGACCCCATCATTAAATAAGCTTTCCCCTTCCAAAAGCACGGTGAGGTTTTTACTGGCCCCTAATTCGCGAAAAAGAGCGACAACAGCGACGGGATCCGTAGAAGAAAGGCTCGCACCCACTAATAATGCCGTAAATAGGGGTAAATTGGTCAATTCATCTAGGGTAAAACCAACCCCGAAAATCGAGATAATTACGCCGACAATAGCGAAAAGACTGACGGGAATCCAATTATCCTTCAGATCTCGCCAGCGTGTATTCCAAGCGGCTTCAAATAGCAAAGGGGGCAGAAAAATTTCTAGAATCAGTTCGGGGGATAGGTTCACCAGACGGATATCGATAAAAGCTAAACCTAAACCGACTATCACTAACAATAGGGTGTAAGGAATTTGGCGAAACCAGCTAAAAATCCTCGAAACCGTAGCCACACTCAGGGAAACGGACAAAACAATTAGAAATTGTTCTAAATTTTGCTTAATGACTTCATCGGTAGCGGATTCTAAACTCATTGGGTGGGAGGCAATCGGTGAGCGGACGTGCAAGAAAAGAACAATCTAAATTATTTGACATCCTCGCCGCCGTAAAACGGACGGCGATTCCCAAACCTCACGATTTAGGTTTCTGCTTCTTTCCCGAAGGATTTTTCGCACCTGCCTTCACAGATTTACTCTGTTCTGGTCTTATGGTCGCTCCACAGACTGACACCGCAAGCCCTGCGGCCAAAATATTTTTACTGGCGTTAATGTCTCGGTCATGGTGAGTCCCACAGTTCGGACAGTCCCACTCTCGAACATTTAACGGCAGCTTTTTCACAATATACCCACAATTACTGCACCGTTTAGAACTGGGAAAACATCTATCTATTTCGATGTAATTTTTCCCGTACCAACGGCATTTATAGGCTAATTGTCGGGTGATTTCTCCCCAGCTTACATCAGATATTGCCTGAGATAATTTCGGGTTTTTGACCATATTCTTAACGGCTAAATTCTCAACCACAATCGTTTGGTTTTCACGAACTAATTGAGTGGTTAGCTTGTGTAAATGGTCTTTCCTGCTATCGGTGATTTGAGCGTGAATCTTGGCTACTTTGATTTTTGCCTTTTCTCGATTCTTTGAGTCTTTCTGTTTTCTAGAAAGATTTTTCGATGCTCTTCGCAACCTCTGATAATGTTTCTTAAAATGCTTAGGATTAGACACTTTATCGCCGTCGCTGGTACTCACGAGGCTACTAATTCCTAAGTCAATTCCAATGGCTTTATCTGTTACTGGTAAAGGCTTAATCGTTGGGTCATCAAATCTTATTGAGATATGCCAACGTCCAGAAGGATGTAATCTGACCGTTACTGTACTTGGTTCACATCCGTCTGGTATTTGTCTTGACCATCGAATAGGTAAAGGTTCTGTGCATTTAGCTAAATAGATTTGTTTGTCTTTAAATTTAAAAGCAGATTTGGTAAATTCGGCACTTCCTCCTTGATGTTTTTTCTTAAAGTTAGGATACTTAGTACGACCAGCAAAGAAGTTAGTAAAAGCTGTTTGTAGGTGTCTTAAGCCTTGTTGTAAAGGAACACAGCTAACCCCATTCAAGAAGTCTAATTCTTCTTGTTTTTTCCACTCAGTCAACATCGAAGAAGTTTCAGTATATCCTACTCTTTCTTGTCTTTCGTACCATGCTTGTGTTCTGAGATGGAGAGCTTTATTGTAAACTAATCTTACACAGCCCAAGGTGCGCCGCAATAGCGACTCTTGTTCTGCTGTGGGGTAAAATCGAAACGAATAGGCTTTCTCCATATCTCACATTCTAGCATATATCGTGTAAATGCGCTACTATTTCATAGTAAAGCCGTCCTTTGAGAACGGGGTTTCAGAGCCAAAATTGGCGATGACACTTGAGAACCAGTGATTTTTTCTCCTAAACCCAAGTTTTTCTGCTGGCAATTCCTTATTATCTATGTCCTTGACTATGCCTCAGTCTGCCGAGTCCTCCACGGGTGAGGATTTACCCCTAGCTATCTCACCCAGTAACGAGCAGTTAGAGAATATTAATAGCTATTTAAACCTGATTTTGGCAGCTTTAGTCTCTCTAGCTAATTTAGACTCCGAGTCTATCACCCAAGCAGCCCAAGAATTAGCCTTAGATCTGGATACAAGCGATCGCCTAGTTGCCCACTACTGGCAACCCCAGTCAAACCTCTCCCTAGCGGACATCCGTTCTCTAGTTCTCCTCCTCTGTCATCTAGCCCAAAAAAAGCAAGAGTTAATCCGTCGCGCCGTAATTCTCTTGGAACAAGTGGGAACTCAAGGACAAGAACCGGTCAAAACCACGCTTTTGGGCAATTATATTGATAATTTTCGCTTAAAATACCCAGAAATATCGGAAAATAATCTCAGCAATTCTAGCCTAATTTCCCTAGCCTGGAAATTATTAATCGATTTATTGTTCTACAGCAGCCCCCGCAGTCATCTCCTTCTCTGGCACACCCTTTTGGCAAGTAAAAAGTAAAAAGGCTATCAGTTATCAGTTATCAGTTATCAGTTATCAGTTATCAGATATAAGTTATCAGATGTAAGTTTTCAGATGTAAGTTTTCAGTTCACCGATTACTGTTTACTGTTTACTGATCACTGAAAAAAAGCTTCCCAGTTCATAATTCATAATTCATAATTCATAATTTATAATTCCCACCGATAACTAAAAATGAGTAATCTAATTCGCAAATATACACCCCCCACCTGTACCCTAGAAATTTGGGGAAATAGTTCGCCTCTGGCGGTTTGGTTAGGTAAAAATGTCTTAAACGATGCCCACTTTCAATTGCGTTTTGATGATCCTAGATTGAGTGAGGAAAAACAGGTGACGATCAAAGGCGATCGCACACAATTACAACTCCTAGGGGAAATTGTCGCTAATTATGTGCAGAATTTACTCTCTAGTCCCGTTTCTACCCTCTCTTTCGTGGCTAGTGGTTCCCCCGAAAGCCATCTCCCCTCCTTACCCTCTCTCCGTTGTCAGGGACTTCTGCAGCATCAATTATTTTTAGGTTCCCTGCTAACCGATCAGGATAAACAGGAGATCGAATTAACCACATCGCAATTATTCGATCTAGCCAATGCTTTAGGGGAATATAACCATGAAAGCCCCCTAATACACCCATTAATTCGCCAGAAAACTCGAAAAAATGCCCTGATGTGGACGGGATTAATCGCCTCAGCCCTAATAACTATCGGGGGAATAGCGATCGCATTTTATCAACAGCAAGAATTGGCCAACAATGATTTAACCACTGATCCCAATAGTGCCAAGATTCCCCAACCCTTGCCAACGCTGCCTTTACCCCCCACGGGAACGGCCGCCCCAAACCCGCAGTTACCGGCAAATTTGGGCAATAAAACCCCTTTACCGCCACCGCCACCCGTGGGAACCGTTCCAGCCCCAGTTCGGCCCTCTAGCGTCCCCCTGGTGATTCCGCCGCCCACTTTACCGCCGCCACCAGTCACAGGTTCGCGTCCCGGCGGCACGGCGATCATAATTGAACCGAATAATCAGAACATCCCGATTACTGCCCCCCCCGTCACCAGCACTCAGGGTACAAATGCACTGACAAATGTTCCCCCCACCACGATGAATCCGAGTCCAGCACCGCCAAAATTGCCCAATTTACCGCCTATAAGCCCTATTAACCCCGACAATGCCAATTTAGACCCCAAACCGCCCACAAGCACCGCTAAAGCCCCAGAGACGAACTTACTAGATACAATTCCCCAAGTGGCAGAAACCAGAGAATATTTTCAATCCCGTTGGCAACCGCCGGAAAGTCTCAAGCATACTCTAGAGTACCGTTTGGTCTTAAATCAGGATGGTTCCCTAAAACAGATTATTCCCCTGGGACAGGCGGCGAAAATCTATCTCGATCGCACTAATATGCCCCTGCTTAATCAACCTTTTGTTTCTCCCCTCGATATCTCTGGTAATCCCCAATTGCGTCTGGTTCTTGGTTCTGATGGTACGGTGCGGACCTTTATGGAACAGTAATAGGCTGTAAGCTGCCCGTGCATTTAAATTGTCTCTTGAGACGGGGCAAGAGGCAATTTAAATAGGACTTGCTGAATAATGGTAAAACCCTTTGAAAATAAGGCTTTTGACCTGTTAAAATCTGATGTTAGTGCAAGAAAATAGGATTGGGACATTCAAAAACCTTGCATTATTCTCCTCGTAGTACATAAACTGGTACAAA
>NZ_JAPZQJ010000099.1:0-20388 GCF_027530405.1 Microcystis sp. LE19-41.2A
TACCAAGCGATGTACTACAAGAAGGATAATGCAAGGTTTTTGAACGTCCCAATCCTATTTTCGCAGCATGAACATCGGACTTTAACAGGTCAAAAGCTTTATTTTAAAAGGGTTTTACCATTATTCAGCAAACCCTAAATAGAAATAATCTCCTGTCTCGGAGTCTCCTGTCTCGGAGTCTCCTGTCTCGGAGTCTCCTGATGGCTAAAACAACAAACCCTCCAGGGACAGAATAACTGTGGAACTTTGCCCTGATAAAGCCTAGCTCCAACAAAAATCCATCCCTAGGGGGTTGCGAAAAAGAAGAAAAAGTGCTTAAGGAAAACCCCTCAAGTTGATGAAAGAGGCGGTCAGGGGTTAGAATTAGGGATAAGAATCTATATTGTCTTTTTGGTCGGTCCTGTCAAAATTAGCCCTTTTGACTGCCGATTTTTTTTTCCTTATCCCTACTCCGTAACCTATTTAAGCTTCTACCGGTTCTTCTGATTCCGTTTGTTTGAGGTGGATGTGCTTGTAGCCAAGTTTGATTTCAAACTCATCGCCAGGCTGCAAGTTCATTTGTTCGGTATAGGTGGAACCGATGACGATTTGACCATTTTTATGGACACTAACCCGGAAAGTGGGTTCGCGGCCGCGGCCATCTTTAGTGCCTTCGGGATCAAGAGGAACCCCTTTTGCACCCAAAACAGCATCGTAAAAGTCGGTTAAATTGACCCGAACCTGACCATCTTTACTTTGAGAGTAGTAACCACAACGTTTTGCCGTTTCGCGACGGGGTAAGTGGGATAACTCTTTGACTTTTTGAAGTAGAGCTTTCCCGGTTAGGGGAGTAGGAGAGACATCACTCATGGTACTTTTTAATGTTCCTTGATTTTTGACTGACTGTCAATTAAGTTTACACTGACAAATTGATCATACCAAAAATCTCGCCAAAAATGTCTAGAGGGGAATAATAAATTTTTTAAAACTGATGGTTCGGTGATGACAATCGTGGTAAGAAGACCCCGGACTAGGTAGTAAGTGTAAACCTTGTGGGGGAGGGGAAATTTTTGGTCAAGACTCTGGCAATTTTTGGTCGGGTGGGAGGAAAACAGGGGGGAGAAAGTAAGGCCATAAAACCGATAAAGCTATACCTAGCAAGGAATTGAGCAACTATAATTGTGGTTGGAGTTGGCAAAAAACTAATGACCCAGAGCAGCAAATCCGGGGTGATTAAACTGTTTTCGAGCGACTTCCCCATCTATCATTAGGCCTAGATACCCACCCCTTGGCTCAACCGACCGGGGAAAATCTTAAGGATTAATTACCATTACTAGCTCCCCTTTGGCCCGTTAACATCGATTATCCTGAGTATTAGGAGTCCCTCATCCCCGTGCCGAGTATGGAAGTTTCTTTTAAAATTCTGCGTCAACGACCCAACGACACCCCCTACCTAGAAAATTTTACCCTAGAGGTGGAGGCGGGAAATACAATTCTCGACTGCCTTAATCGCATCAAATGGGAACTTGATGGAACTTTGGCCTTTCGTAAAAATTGCCGCAATACAATTTGTGGCAGCTGTGCGATGAAAATTAACGGTCGTTCGGCCTTGGCTTGTCAACAAAATATCGCCAGTGAATTAAACCATTGTAGCCAAAAAGATGCCGGAGAAATTCCCGAAATCACGATCGCCCCTCTGGGTAATTTACCGATTATCCGGGATTTAATTGTCAATATGCAACCGTTTTGGGACGATTTAGAAAAAGTTGAACCTTATATTAGTAGTCAAGCACGTAGCATTCCCGAACGAGAATTTCTGCAAACTCCAGAAGAAAGAGCCAATCTCAATCAGATGGGTAACTGCATTATGTGCGGGGCCTGTTATTCGGAATGTAACGCCAAGCAAGTCAATCCTGATTTTGTCGGGCCCCACGCTTTAGCAAAAGCGCAGCGCACTCTAGCAGATTCCCGCGATGGTAATCAAGAAGGTCGCCTAGAACTTTATAACCAAGGCACCGCAGGGGTTTGGGGTTGTACCCGTTGCTATTTCTGTAATGCGGTTTGTCCTATGGAAGTGGCTCCTATGGATCAGATCGGTAAAATTAAACAGGAAATACTCGCTCGCAAGTCGGCCGATAGTAGTCGTCCCATTCGTCACCGGAAAGTTTTAGTGGAATTAGTCAAAGCAGGGGGATGGGTGGATGAACGCAAATTCGGCCTCTATGTGCTGGGCAATTATTGGCGCGATTTACAGGGTTTATTAAGTATTGCCCCCTTGGGATTGCGGATGATTGCTAAGGGTAAATTTCCCACTTCCTTTGAAGCTTCCGAGGGAACCGAGGAAGTGAGAGGTTTAATTACTGCCATTCAAAATTCTCCCTCTCGATAGTTAGAGCAATTTTCAGATGTATTATGAGCTATATTCTATTTGACTGGAGAACTCATTATCATGTTCGATCGAGATAGTATCCGTGGTTTTTCTGCCCTAATCACCCTTGTGGGAGTCGCTTCTAGTTTGGGTTTTAGCTTTAACGCACCGGCTTTCTCCCAAGCTATCTCTAACAATTTACCATTACTCTTAGCCCAAAAAAGCGAAAAGGTGCGAGTAGCGGTTTTAGACTTCGATTATAGCGGTCTCAGTAATCCCCAGTGGTTAACATTTCTCAATGGTGGAGCCAGTGGTGTCAGTGATATTCTCGTCAATAAATTGGTGGAAAGTGGTCGCTATACAGTCATTGAGCGCAGTCGCATTGATGCCGTCCTTAGAGAACAGAATTTGGGGGCTTCGGGACGGGTAGATGCCGCTACCGCTGCTCAAATCGGGCAAATTTTGGGGGTAGATGTGGTGATTATCGGTTCGATTACCCAATTCGATTTACAAAAAAAACAATCCGGTGGCTCGTTTATTATTTTTAGCACTGCCAAGACAGAAACCGATGCTTTTGTCAAGTTGAATGTCCGGGCAATTAATACCACCACGGCCGAAATTATTACCACCGCTCAGGGAGATGGTACTGCCAATCAATCCGATGGTTCAACCGTGGTTTTAGGCGTTGGGGGTGGTTCCCAAACTTCCAATGAAGGGAAATTACTCAGTATTGCCACCGATAAGGCAGTGGCGCGGGTGGTGGATAATCTCAATGATAAAGCCGACCAAATCGCCGCTACACCTCGCTCGCTCCCGACTGTCACCGCTTTAGTGGCTGCCGTGGCGGGAAATCAGGTAATTCTCAATAAAGGTACGGGAGAAGGTTATCGTGTCGGTTTACGCATTTCCATCGAACGGACGACTCAAACGGTCAAGGATCCGCAAACGGGTAAGGTTATCCGTCAGATTACTCAACCGATTGGCACTCTCGAAATTGTCGAAGCTGATGGTCAATCTAGCGTCGGTCGCATCATTACCGGTAATGGTTTTAAAGTCGGTGATTTAGCTAAACCCATTCGTTAGTTATGAATTATGAATTGGGGAAGTGGGGAAGTGGGGAGATCGGTAAACTTAAATCTGATAACTGATCACTGATAACTGATAACTGATTACTGATAAGTGAACACTCACGAAAATTTGAAGTTATTTGACACTCCCGTCGCACTAAGCGCTTCGGGATTCTTAGTTCAACGAGTCCACTTAAATTAGATGCCTTGCGTTATCCAACCCAGAGGTGGTTCTCACGCTTGCGCGTTACTTTTCGTATGCCCTACGATAGTCCCCCTTGCCCCCCCCGACGTCGGGGGGGGGCAAGGGGGGGGTACAAAGTTTGCTTGAATTGAAACGTTAGCTTCAAATACTGCTTTGTCTATTTCCTGTAAAGATTTTACATCACGAGCAGGGGGAAACTAGAACTATTGAGTAGAACCCCATATCTTTAATTGTCAAGGTGCAGATAGCGTAGTGGTTAGACTACATGGGTTTTTAAAGCGGTTGATTACCCTATCCGCTCTACTTACATGGTAGCTATTTGGCCTGAGTAGGTCAAGACCCTTACAAGAAGAACTTATTCGAGATTTTGTCAGGAGACTGGACGCTTATTTTTAATCGTGCTTCGTGTCACTGAGCCTTTACGTTGAGCCTTTACATTGAGCCTGTCGAAATGTGTCGAAGTGCTGTTTTATATTGGCGCTTGGTTTCATCCCGTCGCTTTTCGGGAGGGGATGAAACCCCGACATTTGAGATAAAATTTATAATCGGAATCCCTTGGATATTCCCTAGACCAGAGCGATTAACGAAAACTATCAAAAAATGGTACAAGATCAAAAACCCACGGTGATCATTACTGGGACAACTTCTGGAGTCGGTCTCTACGCCGCTAAATCCCTTGCTCAAAGAGGTTGGTTTGTGGTTATGGCCTGTCGGGATATCCCGAAAATGGAACAGGCTGCCAAGGAATTGAACATTCCCCGGGATAACTACTGTATGGAATTTATCGACCTCGGTTCCCTCGATAGCGTCCGGCGCTTCGTTAAAAATTTCCGGGCCTTGGGCAGACCCCTAACCGCTTTAGTCTGCAATGCCGCTATCTATCTGCCTTTGCTCAAAGAACCCTTAAGAAGTCCCGACGGTTATGAATTGAGCATGGCCACCAATCATTTAGGTCATTTCCTGTTGTCGAATTTGCTCTTGGAAGATCTAAAAAATTCTCCCTCTCCCGACCGCCGTTTAGTCATTCTCGGCACTGTCACCCATAATCCCGATGAATTAGGCGGTAAAATTCCTCCTCGTCCCGATTTGGGCGATTTGGACGGGTTTGCCAAGGGTTTCAAAGAGCCGATTACTATGGCCGACGGCAAAAAATTTGAATCGGTCAAAGCCTACAAAGATAGTAAGGTGTGTAATGTTCTCACCATGCGGGAACTGCACAAACGCTATCACCAATCGACCGGAATCACTTTTACTTCCCTCTATCCGGGTTGTGTGGCCGATACACCCCTTTTCCGCAACCATTACCCCTTTTTCCAGCAGTTTTTCCCCTGGTTCCAGAAAAATATCACCGGTGGCTATGTTTCCCAAGAATTAGCCGGGGAAAGAGTCGCTATGGTGGTGGCTGACCCCGAATACCGTCAATCCGGTGCTTACTGGAGTTGGGGCAATCGTCAGAAAAAAGAGGGTAAATCCTTTGTTCAAAGGGTTTCTCCTCAAGCTCGCGACGATGAAAGAGGGGCAAAAATGTGGGAATACAGCGCTAAATTAGTCGGATTAGCCTAATTTCTGATTTTGAGCCTGAAAAGGGACACAAGGTAACTTGTGTCCTGCCGAAGCGGGGAGCGCCGGAGCAGCAAGAAACAATCCATAACTGGGTTTTTAAAGTTCGATTATAGCGGTTCTCGCATCTGTGCGGCACACTTAAACCTTTGCTGATTAAGCTGTTCAGGATCGGGAATGTACCTCTTGTGAATCAGAAACGCTATAGCAGTTAATCATATTATTAAAAACGGATTTGGTATTATTCCCATTTTACTGCAAGCTTTGGCCAATCTTGACGGACAAGATTAGTCAACTTTCCTCAAAAATTACTTGATCGATAAAAATTTTTAAGTCAGAAAATTCAAAAATTGCTGGATGATAAAAGCATTAGACAAATCGATAAAAAATGCCCCCACCAAAGGAACAATAATAAATGCCTGGGGAGAAGCCCCAAAATTTTCCGTTACCGCTGTCATATTGGCGATAGCTGTGGGAGTTGCCCCTAGAGTTAAACCCAAATAACCGGCGCAAACTACTGAAGCATGATAGTTTTTTCCCATTACGGGAAAGACCAGTAAAACAGTATAAATAATACTGAGTGAGAACTGCACTAATAACAGGATAGCAATCGGTCCGGCCAAATCGATCAATGTCCATAATTGTAAACTCATCAAGGACATAGATAGGAATAAACCGAGACTAACATCAGAAATTAAGGCTAAAGAGGGCGTATTAGCGGGCCAAGGAAAGCGTTTCAACACCAAAGGTACGGTATTAGTCAGGATAATTCCTGCCAATAAACAGGGGACAAAATCCGGTAATTTTAAACCAAGGGGAGTTGCCCAGTAGTTAATCTGATTACCTAAACCGATAGTTAAACCAATCACTAAGATTGAATGGAGCATTGTATTGTAATCGATATTGACATTCCTCTGGCTTTGTTTAATTCCCACCGTTAAATCTTGGTCTTGATTATTGGCTCGCAGTCGATTTCTCGTAATTAACCATTTAGCCACCGGTCCGCCAATAATTCCCCCTAAAACTAGCCCAAAAGTAGCACTAGCTACACCGATTTCTGATGCTTTGGCGATGCCATAATTATCACGAAAAATAGAAGCCCAAGCAATGGCAGTCCCGTGACCGCCACTCAAAGAAACGGAACCAGCAATCAAACCGATGGGTAAATCTAATCCCATCACTTTTGCCACTCCTAACCCGGCTAAATTTTGTAGAATGAGATAAACCACGGCGGTTATTAATAAAATTAGCAAGGGTTTACCCCCTTGCAGCAGGGTTTTTAGTTTTGAGGACAGTCCGATAGTAGTAAAAAAAACGATTAACAGGGCATCCCGAACATTAAGGGTAAATTCAATTTGCCATTTAAAAACAGCAAAAAATAGACCGAAAAATAAGGAAGCCAAGACACCACCAGCAACGGCATCAGGAATGTTATAATCTTGTAGAAATTTGATATTTTTGGTTAAATACTTACCGAGATAGAGGACTAGAATAGCCATAATAATTGTCTGGCGTTGGCTAAATTGGTAAATTTCCATTTTCTTAATCTTAGTCCTCCAAGATGGTTCACTTAAGTTTAGTCCTAATTTTCGGTGACAGCCTTATCTTTAAGAAAGCCGCAAGGAAAAAAGGACACAAGCTACCTTGTGTCCTTGCCGAAGCTATGAACTTAATTTTTATTTAGCGTCGGAGAATTCCGCATCGATGACATCATCGCCACCACCAGCACCACCAGAGGGGCCATTGTTATCATTGCCACCGGTGGGATTGCTAGGGGGCGCTTGCTGATACATACTGCTACCGATCGCGTAGAGGGCTTGTTGTAATTCCGGTAGGATGGTTTTGATCTTACTATCATCGTCTTGAGCGATCGCTTCTTCCAGGTCTTTAATCAACCCTTGGGCTTTATTTTTCTCAGATGGAGGAACCTTATCGCCTAACTCTTCCAACTGCTTCTCAGCTTGATAAACCAGGGAATCAGCTTGATTTTTGCGTTCAATGCGTTCGCGACGTTCCTTATCGACCGAGGCGTTCGATTCTGCCTCATTAACCATGCGTTCCACTTCATTTTGGGGCAAGGTAGAAGCGCCGGTGATGCTGATCGATTGTTCTTTTCCTGTACCTTTATCCTTAGCGGTGACATTGAGAATACCGTTAGCATCGATGTCGAAAACCACTTCGATTTGAGGCACACCACGAGGAGCGGGAGGGATGCCATCGAGTCGGAAAGTTCCCAAACTCTTGTTATCTTTGGCCATTTCCCGTTCCCCTTGCAGGACGTGGATTTCCACGTTAGTTTGTCCATCCACTGCCGTGGAGAAAACTTCCGATTTTTTGGTGGGAATAGTGGTGTTGCGGGGAATAATCCGCGTCATCACACCGCCGAGGGTTTCCACACCCAAAGACAAGGGCGAAACATCAAGCAGAAGAATATCTTTGACTTCACCGGCGAGAACACCACCTTGAATAGCGGCGCCGACGGCTACCACTTCATCGGGGTTAACGCTTTGGTTAGGATCTTTGCCCAGAACTTTTTTAACTAATTCTTGAACGGCGGGAATCCGGGTTGAACCACCGACGAGAACCACTTCATCGAGGGCAGATTTATCGATTTTGGCATCACGGATGGCATTTTCGACGGGAATGCGACAGCGATCGATTAAATCGGCGCAAATTTCCTCAAATTTAGCTCTGGTTAAAGTGGTATCTAGGTGTTTTGGTCCTTCGGCGGTAGCGGTGATGAAGGGCAGGTTAATTTCCGCTTGGGTAACGCTAGAAAGTTCAATTTTGGCTTTTTCTGCCGCTTCTGTGAGACGTTGCAGGGCTTGTTTATCTTGACGGAGATCTATTCCTTCAACTTTTTTGAATTCTCCGGCTAAATAATCGACGATTTTTTTATCGAAGTCATCACCACCGAGATGAGTATCTCCAGAGGTAGCGAGAACTTCAAAGACACCATCACCCACTTCTAGAACCGATACGTCAAAGGTTCCCCCACCCAAGTCAAAAACGAGAATAGTTTCGTTAGCTTTTTTGTCTAATCCGTAGGCAAGAGAGGCGGCAGTGGGTTCGTTGATAATGCGGAGAACTTCAACCCCAGCAATTCTCCCGGCATCTTTGGTGGCTTGACGTTGGGAGTCATTAAAATAAGCGGGTACGGTGATGACTGCTTGGGTAACGGTTTCGCCGAGGTATTTACTGGCATCTTCCACCAGTTTCCGCAGTACCTGGGCGGAAATTTCTTCGGGGGAGAATTGTTTGCCCTGGGCGGGACAGTCTAATTTAACGTTGCCGTTGCCGTCTTGGAGAGTTTTGTAGGATACTTCTGTGGCTTCGTTGGTAACTTCGTTGAATTTCCTGCCGATGAAGCGTTTGACGGAATAAAAGGTATTTTGCGGGTTCATTACCGCTTGACGTTTGGCGATTTGTCCTACTAGGCGGTCGCCATTTTTGGCGTAGGCGACGACTGAGGGCGTGGTTCTAAATCCTTCGGCGTTGGCGATAACGGTGGGTTTACCCCCTTCCATAACCGCGACGCAGGAGTTAGTCGTCCCTAAGTCAATTCCAACTACTTTTCCCATAATCTTTGTGCTGCTCCGATACAACTATAGTGACTTCTAGAATCGGAACTGTACTCGGTTTTTAGGCGATACCCACCCCTATCAGTTCCTTTGTTATCTCTATAGTGCAAAATAACCCCGCTTTCTCGATAGTGTAGGTATCCGAACCTTTTTGGTAGTATTACAGTAGTCAGTAAACCTCCGGTGAAAGTTAACAATTGTCGTGGGGGCAGTCTGAACGACTAATTTAGATAGTCAACAGCTTATCCTCTGGCGCTAAAACACGATCGCCGATCACAATTTATCTAATTCATCGCAGAATCTCAATTGCCTTATTGTCTTGGTTGTATCCGCTTTTTATCTGATTATTTCATAAAAAATATGACTTACGAAACTCTGGAACTTTCCACACCGACACCGATTTTATCTTGGGCAGGCCATGAATTAGGACCCCAAGAAACCCAAATGGCTAAAAATGTCGCTTCCCTACCTTTTGTTTATAAACACATTTCTTTAATGCCCGATGTTCACTTGGGTAAAGGCGCTTTAGTCGGTTCGGTGATTGCCACCAAAGATGCCGTAATTCCTGCCGCCGTCGGAGTCGATATCGGTTGCGGCATGGCTGCCCTAAAAATGCCTTTTACTGGCGAACAATTGCAGGGAAAACTTAAAAAAATTCGCCTCGATGTGGAGGCGAATATTCCCGTCGGTTTTGCTGAAAATAAGGAAGTGGATAGGGATGTAACTAAATGGCCAAAATGGGCGGAATTTAAACAGATTCATCGAGGGGTACAAAACCTAGAGAAAAAAGCCCTTAAACAAATGGGTTCTCTGGGGGGTGGTAATCACTTTATCGAAATTTGTTTAGATACAGATAATCAAGTTTGGTTAATGCTCCATTCCGGTTCTAGAGGTATTGGTAATCAACTGGCCCAATGTCATATTGATACTGCCAAAGAGTTAGCCAAACTAGCAGAAGGTAAATTACCCGACCTCGATCTGGCCTACTTTGTCGCCGGTACAGAAGAATTTACCGCCTACTGGCACGATCTACAATGGGCCCAGGAATATGCCCGTTATAATCGGGAAATTATGATGGCTAGATTTAAACGGATTGTTGAAAAACATCTAGCGGGAGGCAAACCAACTAAACCCCTCTTAGTGGTTAATTGTCATCACAATTATGCCGAACAAGAAATTCATTTTGGGGAGGAAGTTTATGTCACCCGCAAAGGAGCCGTCCGCGCCAGAGAAACCGATTATGGTATTATCCCCGGTTCCATGGGAGCGCAATCTTATATTGTTAAAGGTAAAGGAGAACATAATAGCTTCTGTTCCTGTTCCCACGGGGCCGGGCGCTTGATGTCGAGAAATCTGGCTAAAAAAACCTTTACTCTTGATGATTTAATCGCCCAAACCGAAGGGGTTGAATGCCGCAAAGATGAGGGCGTTATTGATGAGATTCCGGGGGCCTATAAACCGATCCAACAGGTGATGAATCAACAGGCGGATCTAGTGGAAATTGTCGCCACTCTCAAGCAGGTGATGTGTGTCAAAGGTTAACAAATCATGGCAACAGTGATCGATTTTTGTCGTTTTTTCCCTAGCATGAAAAAGATAGGAATCGATCGAGGATTATAAGCGATGAGTCTGACTATTGCTGCCCAATTAGCACAAATTCCCGCCCATCATCTCAATATCATGGGATATGTGGATGAATCCGCCGTTAACGGCCCCGGCTGTCGGGCGGTGGTCTGGGTACAGGGTTGTTCTCGCGAGTGTCGGGGTTGTTTTAATCAAGCTTCCTGGCCCTTTAAGATCAATCAATTAATTACCGTTGAGTCTCTAGCAGCCAAAATTTTGGCTAATCCCCGCAATAGTGGCCTAACTTTCTCCGGAGGTGAACCTTTTTGGCAAGCAAAAGCCTTGACAGAATTAGCTAAATATGTTAAGGAAAAAGGCTTAAATGTGATGTCCTTCACGGGATTTACGATCGAACAATTGCGCTCAACCCAAGCACCGCCCCACTCTCAAGAATTATTGGCCCAGTTAGATATTTTGGTGGATGGGGCCTATGTGGAATCCCTCGCTATTCATTCCCCCGATTCTCCCGTTTCTTCTAGCAATCAACGGATTCACGTCCTCAATCCCGCTCTGGAAGATCAGATTAATTGGGCATCGGATCAAGTGGAAATTCATATTCTCAAAGACGGAACCCGAATTTTTACGGGATTTTGGGGACAGATTATTTCTTGATTGGGCCCAGAATCAGTGATCAGTAAACAGTAATCAGTGATCAGTGATCAGTAATCAAGATTATCCAACTACTTACTCTCACTTCATACCGCTCACTGAGAACTCAAATCTGATCAGTGATCACTGCCTAGTAATTTAGGATCACAGATCCACTAACATCAATTCCTCGACTAAATCAAAATTAGCCGTTACCGATTGCACATCATCGAGGGATTCTAGGGTGTCGATTAACTTCAATAAAAAACAGGCCTGGTCTCGATCGCTCACTTCTAGGGTATTAGTGGGAATCCAGCGTAATTCTGCTTCTTTGACCTTAAATCCCGCTTCTTGCAGAACCTTATTCAATCTCTCCAGGTTAGACACCTCATTGACATACTCCCACCGTCAAGCTACGCTGTGACGGGGGATTCTTTCCACATCGCTGTTAGAAATTCCTTGTTCAACGAGACAGCTTAGATTCTCAATGTCTCCACTGAAAATCCAGAGACCGGACTCTCCCAAGGCGTTTGGGTCGGTTTCTGTTTGCCCAACAGTACCGTTGAGATGATTTCCCAAATATTGTAACCCTTTTTTAAGAATATTTATTGCTGCATTATGATCCCTATCCAAGACTGTTTGACAATTGGGGCATTGATGAGTTCTAGTGCTTAATGTTTTTTGAACTCTCGTCCCACAAACTGAACAATCTTGGCTAGTAAAATGGGGAGGGACAGCAACACAAACGATCCGATAAATCTTGGCAAAAAATTCAAACCATTCAGTGAATTGATACCAAGAAGCATCAGAAATCGACTTAGACAGCTTATGGTTTTTGACTAAGTTTCTTACCTTTAAAGCCTCATAGACTACCAAATCATTAGACTGGACTAACGCCAAAGCGTCTTTAATTGCTTTGTCTTTACGTTGTCTTGACACTTTAAGATGAAGCCTAGCTACTTTTATCCGTTGCTTGTGATAGTTTTTAGACTGTTTCTTTCCTTTGCGAAATCGTTTTGATAATCTCCTTTGTGCTTTTTTCAGTCGTTTTTCTGACTTTCTTAAATAACGGGGATTCTCTACGGTATTGCCTTGAGCGTCGGTATAAAACTCTTTTAACCCTAAGTCAATTCCTGTTATTTGTCCCGTTGGTTTATGGTATTCTTGCCGTTCTACGTCAATCAAAAACTGGCAATAATAACCGTCAGCACGTCTAATAACTCTTACCCGTCTAATCTGTTGTTCTGAATAATAAACTAAGGTCTTTTGACTACACCATCAATCAAATTCTCCTGCTTTAAAACCATCAGTAAATCTGATTTTACGTCGATCATCTGATAGTTTGTAGCCCGTTAGTTTATACTCAACCGAACGACTATGCTTTTTGAACCGAGGAAACCCCTTTTTACCTGGTATCTTGGCATGACAATTATGATAAAATCGACTAATTGATTGCCAGGCTCTATCAGCAGCCGATTGACGAGCTTGAGAGTTTAATTTATTAACATAAGGTGTCTCTTTATTGTCTGCTAGTACAGCACAAAGCTTTTGAAGATCATTGCGGGTTGTCCCTTGATTGTCCATCCAATAACGAACACAAGAGTTACGCACAAACTGAGATGTCCTAATTGCTTCATCTAGTCTTTGGTATTGTTCTGGTGTCCCGTTTTTTAACTTGGCTTCTACGACTAGCATTGATTAATCCTCGACCCTGGATAAATTAAGTATAACACAGTTTACCTACAAATGGTAGAATTAAAATCGTGCTTCGCAGTTAATATCTTGGTCGGATTTCATCCCCCGCAAAGGTTGATGTCTTGTCGAAAAATTTAGCGGGGGCATTCATCCGACATTTTAGGTAAAAACTTCTGCCCCTTCACCTTCCTCCTCACTGTCAAAAAACTCGTAGGATTGGGCCTGGCCCTCTAGGGAAGCTTCTAAAAGCTGATCCTCATCAATAGTTCCCTCAAGACGAATTACCCCCTTATGGTCAAACATCCAGCCCACACAGCCCGTTTCACCTAAATTACCGCCATTTTTGCTAAAAGCCACCCGCAGATCTGCGGCCGTGCGATTGCGATTATCGGTCAGTGCTTCGATCAGGATCGCCACACCCCCGGGACCATAACCCTCGTAGCGAATTTGCTCAAAAGCCGAGTCATTTTCCCAAGTTCCCGCCCCTTTAGCGATCGCTCTTTCGATATTGTCATTGGGAATACCGGCCACCTTGGCTTTTTCGATCGCCGTGCGTAGCTGAAAATTGCCCGCAGGATCCGGAACACCGTTACGGGTAGCCACGATAAGGGCCCGGGATAACTGGGTGAAAGTTTGCCCTTTTTTGGCGTCAACCCGGGCTTTTTGTCGTTTAATATTTGCCCATTTACTATGACCAGCCATATCTATCTAAGATATCCAACATCAAAAATCTAGCAGATCGATCGCTCTTGGTAAATCCGGGGATAATTGTCAATTCAACCAGTGCAAGGTAATGAGGTGATTTTCGGGGATGATCATAAATCCTGTTTAGAAGCTATAGGGGAGCGGGTAGTTCGAGCATTTGTACTAAAATTACCGATAGGCGGTTTAAATGCAGTACAGCTTATTATAGAAAAGGTTGATCAATCAGGGGGCAATATGGCGCAATTTTCTCGCAAAACTCTACTAACCTTGTTTGCTAGTATATTAGTATTATTATTATCCTTGGCTCCGGCCCAAGCCCTAAGTTATAATAACCGTAATTTGACCGATAACGACTTTGCGGGGCAGGATTTGCGCGATTCCACCTTCGATCACTCCAATCTGCGCGGTAGTAACTTCAGTCATGCCAATCTGGAAGGGGTACGCTTTTTTTCGGCCAACTTGGAGGGGGCCGACTTTAGCGATGCCAATATGAGAAACGTGGATTTAGAATCGGCCCGTTTAACCAGAGCCAACTTTACCAATGCCGTTCTCGAAGGAGCTTTTGCCACTAACATTTTAATCAAGGGTGCAATTATCGACGGGGCCGATTTTACCGATGCAATTATTCGCTCCGATGTGGAAAAATATCTTTGTGAGATAGCCACAGGAACTAACCCCATAACTGGCAGAAATACCCGCGATACCCTGTTTTGTCCCTGATATGTAACTATGCTGCTCCTAATCCCCCTGCCATGGCCGATCGAAACTAGAGCCAGATCGGCCATAATTGCTGTAAGCTAGTATTCGATTTTTTAACAAAACCTTTACAATAGACTTTCAAGCCAGTTTAATCGATCAGTCCCCTCTTGGAAAAAGGAAATTGTAACCATCGTGTCCACCAGTACCCTCGGCAATCAAGACAAAGAGCAGAAACCTAGTAGTGACTCGGATAGCTTTTTCCAAGGAGTCTCCAGAGTCGCAGGGGGAACCGCTCTCGGCCTGTTGATGGTATCCACGGCCGTGGTGACGGGGGCTGTGGTAGGATTAGCGATTAGTTACCGCAATCTACCCGATGTGAGGATTTTACGGGGTTACGTCCCCACGGAAACCAGTTATATCTACGATGTTAAAGGCAGACCCCTGACCAGCTTACACGGAGAAGCGAATCGGGAAGTGGTGGAACTCGATCAAATATCTCCCAATCTGAAACGCGCCGTGATGGCGATCGAAGATAGCCATTTTTATCACCATCGTGGTATTAATCCTAATAGTATCGGCCGGGCAGTAGTGGCTAACTGGAAAAGTGGCGGTGTGGTGGAAGGTGCATCTACCATCACCATGCAGTTAGTCAAAAATATTTTTCTCTCCCATCAGCGCACCGTTAGCCGTAAATTAGCCGAGGCGGTCCTGGCAGTACGAGTGGAACAGGTTTTTAGCAAAAATGACATTCTGGAAATGTACCTCAATAATATCTATTGGGGTCATAATAATTACGGAGTGCAAACCGCTGCTAAAAGTTATTTTAATAAACCCGCTGCCCAGTTAAATTTAGCAGAATCGGCGATGATGGCCGGATTAATCCAAGCGCCGGAAGTTTATAGTCCTTTTAATAATTATAAAACCGCCAAGGAAAGACAGGCATTGGTTCTCAGTCGGATGCGTACCTTAGGTTGGATCACCCCCGCACAGGAAGAGGCCGCTTTAAAGGAACCGCTGAAACTGGGTAAACCTACCGCTTGGCAAGAAAGTAAATTACCCTACGTTACCGATGCAGTGGTGGCAGAATTGCGGCAAAAATTTGGCAAGGAAACCCTAACTAAAGGGGGAATGCGGATTCAAACCACGATCGATCTCGACTTCCAAAACATGGCCGAGTCTACCATCCAACGGGCCTATAATAGCTTGCGTGGTCGCGGTATTCGTACCAAAGACCTACAAATTTCTCTAGTCGCAGTGGATCCCCGCACCCATTTCGTCAAGGCGCTCGTCGGTGGCGTTGATTACAATAAAAGTCAATTAAACCGCGCCATCCAATCCCGTCGTCAACCGGGGTCAGCTTTTAAACCTTTCGTCTATTATACTGCCTTCGCTAGTGGTCGTTTTACCCCCGAAACGGTGATTAATGATGCTCCCGTACGTTTTCGCGAGGCCGGCGGCTTCTATAGCCCAAAAAACTACGGTGGCGGCTTTTCTGGTCCGGTTTCCCTGCGTAGCGCTCTGATGCAGTCTCTGAATATTCCCGCAGTTGTTCTCGGTCGTCGCGTCGGGATAAATAAAGTCATTGAAGTCTGTCGTCTGTTGGGTTTCGAGAGTCCTTTAATTGCCGTCACCTCTTTACCTTTGGGATCCGTGGATGTGACTCCTCTGGAAATGGCGGGGGCCTACGCTACTTTTGCCAGTAATGGCTGGCATTCTAAGCCTACCTTTATCATGCGTGTTACTGATAGCCGTGGTAACGTCATGCTCGATAATACACCCAAACCGAAGCTAGTTTTAGACCCCTGGGCCACCGCTTCTCTCAATTCTGTCCTACAGGGAGTTATTCAGGGAGGAACAGCCACCTCGGCCCAAATCGGTCGTCCAGCAGCGGGAAAAACCGGTACTACCGATAACGAGAAAAATGTCTGGTTTGTTGGTTATGTTCCCCAATTAGCCACGGCAGTATGGATTGGAGATGACCAAAATCGCACTTTAGGTAAAGGTATCACTGGTGGCGGTTTTGCCGCTCCCATTTGGCGTGATTTTATGGCACAAGCACTTAAAAATGAACGAGTAGAATATTTTCCCTCTCCCTCCAAATTCCGCAAACCAACAGTTAAGTAGATGGTTAATCTAATTGGTTTGATCGTAATTTATCGATCGAGTAAAGGTGGCTATGTTAAAAATGAAACCCACGCTTTGAGCCTTTAGGTTTCCTACGATTAATAGGTAAGTTACCATGAGTACCATCCAAGTTCAAATTCCCGACTCATTACAGAAAAGTTTAGATGATCTAGCGGCTCGTGATGGAATTTCGATCGATCAATTTATCTCTACTGCGATCGCTGAGAAACTTTCAGCGTTGATGACAGAAAATTACCTAATAGAAAGGTCCAAAAAGGGAAGTCGAGAAAAGTATCAGGCAATCTTAACAAAAGTTCCCGATGTTGAGTCAGAAGCCTATGACCGGCTGCCGACTGTCTGACATATCACTGCACCAGACTTTGTGCTAGACTTTGACAAGGCGGGTGAGTTCAACCGTTAGGCTGTCTTTTAATCCAATTAGTTTGATCGTAATTTCATAATATGAGCTAAGTCTTGAATTTGACTGGATTTATTAGAGATGTAAAATATACAGCCTGTCTAACAGAATCTTTAGACAGAGTATGTTTGGAACAATTTGATGTTAATGAATCCAGAGCTTATGGAATTATAGAGGCACAAAATACAGAAGTCGCTTATTCCAAGTGGGTTTCCCCTAAGCGAACCAGAAGTTATCCATTTGCCAGAATTTATAACACATATAATGCATCAAAAATATTGACAATAATACCGATTATTAAAGATGAGGGAAGAGATGGAGACTTAGATAAGCTTCAATATTCTACAGTTTCATGGATGAATTTACTCAATATATATAGTTCTTGGATACTATGAAAATGCGGAGAAAAGTCAAAAAACGAAACAGGAAAATAAACACAAACTTACCAAACAAAAGTTTAATAATGAATTTATTAAGAATCAAATAAAAGAAATTTTAAATTACAAGCAAAGTGCTTTACATTGGAATAAAAGTTTATTAGAAGAAAAGTTTACTTCGACTGTTCAACAGGCTCTTAATTCTTATAAAAATATCTCTGACAATACTGGTGTTTTTACTCATTCTCAAGCTAGTATGGGACAATATCTAAAAGCAGTTATGCTTGATTTTGAAGAATTCAAAAATATATCTCTAAAAGGCTCTAAAATGGCAAGTGAAAGGGAATCAGTTACAGTACATAAACATGAATATTTAGTCGATGGAAGGAAAGCAAACTTCTGTATTGAAAACTATTTGGGAGGAACTTATTATCTAGCACCAGACGAAATTTTATATATAAAAGATCAATATTACATTCAGGAGTCTAAAAATTCTACAAGGAAGGGGCTGCCAGATTTAACTGATATACAAGATGGTCTTTTTAAATTAATTCTGTATTCCAATATAGACTCCATTAACTTAAACAATCAATCCATAAATTTTGTGTCAAAGTTAAAACTTACAGGTAAAGGTATTAAAGACAAAATTACTTTACCTTGTCAATTGGAAAATCTAGAAAAATTTCTTGTGTTAAACTCGGATAATCTGAAGGAGAGAGAGCAGGAAATAATTAGAAAGCTTTTAGTTGAAGTTCAAACCAATAAAAAGCTCGAAATCGAGATAGGAGCTAATTAGTAAATAAAATGTCAAAAATTAAAAGTCCCTTGCGTTATCCGGGTGGTAAATCCCGGGCAATTAAGCAAATTCTGCCGCAAATTCCTGTGAATATTAGGGAATATCGAGAACCTTTTTTTGGTGGGGGTTCTGTATTTTTTGCTGTTAAGCAACTCTTTGGACAACAAATAAAAACCTATTGGATTAATGACTTAAATTATGATTTATATTGTTTCTGGCAATGCGCTCAAGAAAATATTGAGTTATTGGTAGCAAAAATAACAGAAATTAAACAGAAATATGATAGCGGACGAGAATTATTTCAAGATTTGACAAGGGAAGATTTAAAGTTAACCGACTTTGAGAAAGCGGTGCGTTTTTTTATCTTAAATCGGATTACTTTTTCGGGAACAGTGGATTCGGGGGGGTATTCCCAAGCAGCTTTTACCAGTAGATTTACTGATTCATCGATAGCCAGATTAACTCAAATTGCGCCGTTATTAGCATCGGTAAAAATTACTAACCAAGACTACGAAGAATTATTATTTGCTGAGGGAAAAGAAGTTTTTATCTTCCTCGATCCCCCCTACTATAGTGCCACAAAATCCCGTTTGTACGGTGTAAGAGGAAATTTACATACCAGCTTCGATCATCAACGTTTTGCCGATAATATGCGTCAATGTCAGGCTAAATGGTTAATTACCTACGATGATTGTCCAGAGATACGAAACCTCTTTAATTTTGCCCATATTATCGAGTGGAATCTTCAGTATGGCATGAATAATTATAAACAAGGACAGGCAGCGGCGGGGAGAGAATTAATGATCAAAAATTATTAGTGCGATGCCGAAGGCACTGAGTAGCAGTAAGCTAATTTTATAGGTTGGGTTGACGACTGTTACCCAACACCCTCGAAAGCAAGAGGCTCTTCTAGGTTCTGTGTGAGCATGGTATAATAGTAATACAGGACAGGAGGTGGGTTATGTGGATAAATTTTGATCAACTCCTCGATTTACCAAATGTAACAGTGGTCAATTATCAAAAAATTGCTCAGACAATTTTCCTAAAGCTCGCTCTTTTAAATGAAACAATTGAATGTCCGAATTGTCATCAAATATTGGACAGAATCAATCAGACAGAGTACAATCTAGTCAGAGATTTATCAATATTAGGCAATCTGGTATATTTAGAAGTACCACGCCGCCAGTTTCATTGTCAAAAGTGCCAGAAATATATTAGCGAAAGATTGAGTTTTATGAGATTAAGACAGCATCATACAATCCGCTATGAATCGATGATTTATGAGAGAGTAAAAAATTCTAGTGTCGAAGAAATAAGTCGAGAAGAAGGGTTAGGATGGGAAGAAGTTGGGTTAATATTTAATCACTTTGCTAAAGAACTAGAAAAGAAAGAGTGGGAAGCGCCATAACCAAGGTGAGAGCATCTGAAAAGCTATTGACAATTGGCCAATTTTGTGATCCCCGTGGGCATTTCCAGTGATACCAGTCAGTCAGAATAGTTAAGAAATCGACCGATTTGATTGAGAGGGCAAATTCTCATCAAATATACCTGAATCGTCGGTAAGCAACCCAGATAAAGTTCATTTATAATAAAGTCACAAAAAAAACCTTTGCTTGAACCGATGACGACTTCCTTGACTGAGAGTCTCACCCTTGAAGATTTCCTCAAATTGCCATATTTGGAGGATTCTCCAGCATGGGAATACTTGCATGGAGTCGCAATTCAGAAACCCATGCCTAAGACTCGACACTCTATCCTGCAAAAACGTCTTTTAGCTGAGGTTGACAGCCATACTGTTGATTATACAGCCTTACCTGAGTTGCGATGTACCTTCGGCGGGCGTTCGCTCGTTCCTGATGTTGCCGTAATTGCATGGAATCGAATTAACCTCAATCAAGCAGGTGAACCAGAGGACGACTTTACCGAAGCACCTGATTGGACTATCGAAATTCTTTCACCTGATCAAAAGGTAAACCGTGTAATTGACAACATTTTACATTGTTTAAAACATGGCAGTAAATTAGGATGGATGCTTGATCCAGATGATTATTCTGTTTTAATGTTTACTCCCCAACAAGAGCCGGAAGTTTGCAGAGGGGATCACCAGCTTAAGGTAATTGCAGGGGTTGAGTTGACACTGACTCCACAACAAATCTTTGCCTGGCTAAAAGTTAGTCAAGCTAGACAGAGTAAGTAGAAGTCGGGGGAGAAGCACGAGGACTAACTTGGTCGTTAGACGGAATTCAATGCTTTTAAGGTTAAGTAAGTGGTTATAATTAAATTGAAGATAGATTTTGTCTTTGATCCCCCCTGCCTCCTTGATGAGGGTGGTATCTGATAATTTTTAACACCTACCTACTTAGGGTTTGCGGCAAAAAGCTTTTCCTGGGGGCAGGGTGTGGCCCCCCCAACCCCCCCGACATCGGGGGGGGGCAGGTGGGGTGTGGGGTTTTACCAGTTTTGAGGTGGTCAACTACCTAATTTTCAGGGAAAAAGTACCTGAATTTTCCCCCGATCCCCGCAATGGCTGGCACTTTTTGAGGGTAAAAAAGTCCAAAAGTCTTATCCAACAAGGTTTTTAGATTTATTCAGCAGACCCTACT
>NZ_JAPZQJ010000285.1:0-6391 GCF_027530405.1 Microcystis sp. LE19-41.2A
TATTGCGAGGATTAAAGTTAAGTAGGGAGGCACAATTATTTGTAGGATGGGTTAGCGGTAGCGTAACCCATGCGGGCGTTGGGTTTCATGCTTCAACCCAACCTACGTTCATCTTATATTTAATTCCACCCACCCACTTAAGAATGGGTTCCTTAAAATTCCCATTGACTGAAAGACTCAAAGACAAACATATCAAGGAAGTACAAATACATCCAAAATACTTGACTCGCTGGTTTGACAGCAATTGTCTTTATGAAGATGAAAAAATAGAAACATCTCTTGACTCCGAAAAAGCGATAGCTATGTTGTTAAGGAAGGCAGTAGTCAGGAGATTATTTTATTTATTCCCCCCACTTCCTAATTCCTAATTCCCACACCCTACACCCCACACCCTACACCCCACTCCCTACACCCCACACCCTTCTCCCCACACCCTTCTCCCCACACCCTTCTCCCCACACCCTTCTCCCCACACCCTACACCCCACACCCTACACCCCACACCCTTCACCCTACACCCCACACCCCACACCCCACACCCATCACCTCATACATGACAGCAGATAGTTTTCGCGTCAGTTTTGCTCCCTTATCTTTGCAGGAAGTATATCAATTAGCCGATGATGGGGCTAATGGTGCTATTGTACTAATGAGTGGCACTGTACGGGAGCAAACCGACGGTAAACCGGTTATTTATCTTGATTATCAGGCCTACGAACCCATGGCGATCGAGGTTTTCCGGCAAATTGCCGGGCAAATTCGGCAAACCTGGCCCGATACCAATCGAGTTGTCATTCACCATCGCACCGGTAAGCTACAAATCGGTGAAATTAGCGTCTTAGTAGCGGTGGGTTGTCCCCATCGGGGGGAAGCTTTCGCAGCCTGTCGTTATGCTATTGATACTCTCAAGCATAATGCCCCCATCTGGAAAAAAGAATACTGGTCTGATGGTTCTAGTCAATGGGTTAGTATTGGGGCTTGTGAAACGGAACATTAGGTCTAATAACGCAAAATTAAGGCAATTTTTTGGTAATCGTTCAAGGAATCTTCATCGACTAAAGCTACACGTCCTCCCTTGGCCAATACCACTTCGATAATTTCATCCACTGCATCATCGATTACCTCCGTACCACCGACGTTTTCCACCAGTATCAAATCACCGTTTTCGCTTAAAACTGCGGGTACATGGTAATTTTTATCCACTAATAACAATTTTCCTCGACCTTCCTGCGCTAAACGCCACACTTCTCCCAGGGTAGAGATAACTTTTTGAGCGCTGACTGCCGCGTCCAAAGCTTGCAGGGCTTCAGTTTTTTGAGTCTGACGCACTGAATGCATAATCGGCAATACTTGCGGAATTAATTCTGGCAGTGAGGTTTTGTCAAAATTGCCGGTTAAAGTGCCAACAATTGCTGATGTGTACTGTGAAACTTCTTGAAAGAAGGAAATTTGACGAACCACTCCACCCACAATCAAAGGGGAAGAATCATCAATGTCAATGTATTCACCCAGAGCATTATCTACCTGCTGGAAAAATCGCCGGATTCTATCATCTAGATAACTGGTATCGGCATCAAAGGGCAGTGGTGCGGTGGCCCCCGGTCCAGTCATTTCTAAGGGAAAATTTTGATCGCGAATTTCTTCGAGAGTTTCTCCTGTAGCTGAGATTAAACGAGTAGAACCCTGACTTAATAGTAACAGCCAATAGGGTTGTTCTCGATGTAATCCATAAACTAAATCCCGTGTGGCAAAGGTTTTATCGATGACAACTCTTGCCTGGACAGAAAAAGGCAGGTTATAAAGCTTGGCAATATCCGGACCAATATAGATAGCTAATCCATCTAGAGTATAAGGATAATCTATTTCAGCCACTAGACTATCGAGGCGCTCGAACAAAGGTTCGATTTCACGTTTAGAGAATTCTGCCGATAATCGGTGCTTTGCTTCATCGACCAAATTTTTAACGAGAATAGGGTCTTGTTTGTTATCCGGTGAGGTGCGATGGGTAGGTAAGAGAATGGAAAGGGCGGGTATTTGAGCTAGGGATTGTAGTTTCTTAAGTTCTTGACGAGTAATCATTGACTTTCCCTTGATTTATAGGGTTAAGGAGCTAAAAATACTGGCTTTATCCAGATTTTCTCGATTTATTCAGTATTCCAGCTAACATTTTAGGGAAAAAATGTAGTTATATCTAGAAAATTAAGAAATTATACTGAATTGCTTTGGCAGAGATTGAGGGAATTTTTAACCGGAAAATAGGAATAGTATTGATTTATCGATCGTCCACCATCAGGACAGAAAATGTTCAGGATGGGTAAATAACCCATCCTCGGAATAATTAGGAGCTGCTGAATAAATCTAAAAACATTGTTGGGTAAGACTTTTAGACTTTTTGTCAATCAAAAAGTACTGGGCATGGGAGTGATCAGGGGGAAAATTCCGGGACTTTTTTCCTGAAAATTAGGTAATTGGCCCCCTCAAAACCGGTAAAACCCCACACCCCACACCCCACACCCCACACCCTGCCCCCAGGAAAAACTTTTTCAGCATACCCTAATTAGGCCGCTATGGCGGTTTTTTCCGATGTTAATGCCTCTTGGCGTTGAAATTCGGCTAATTGTGCCATAATTTCATCCCGAACAATCTGACGGTATTCCAGGAAATGCTCGTTGTGGGCGCAGACAGTGATATAGTGTTCGGCATTGGCGGGATTATGGCGCAAAATACCGAATAAATTCTGCCAGAATTTCCAGCGAGTGGAACGTTTAAAGCCCTGTCGCCAGATAATTACCGCTAGGGCATAGAGATCGGCCCGGCGAGGCAGTTTAAAGGCTGGTTTCGCTTTAGGTGCGCCTAATTTCAGGAAACAGCGATAGGTGCGATCAAGAAATACCTCCGGATCGTACAATTTCCAGAAGGCTTCAATATATTCTGTGGCAATATCTTCGATCGGCCGAGTGGGAACGAAATTCATTAGGGTACTTTGGTTAATGTCCTGTTTCCCCGTTAATCGTAGTCGTCCTTCTTTTTCCAAGCGAGTCCATAGGGCGGTATTGGGTAAAGCTTGTAACATTCCGAAGAGAGCCGTGGGAATGGCCGCTTCTTCGACAAAATTAATAATGCGATCGGCCGCTCCTTTTTTCTCGCCATCAAAACCGATGATAAATCCCGCCATAGGGCGCAATCCGGCTTTAATAATCTTTTCTACCGTCTCGGTTAACGAACTACGGGTATTTTGGAATTTTTTGGTTAATTGTAAACTTTCTTCGTCGGGGGTTTCAATACCTAAAAAGACGGCATCAAAGTAACAATCAACCATCATTTCCATTAATTCGGGATCGGCGGCTAAATCCACCGATGCTTCCGTGTTAAACCGGAAAGGATACTGGTGTTCTTCTTGCCAAACTTTTAATTCTTTGAGGAGTAATTTAACGTTGCGCTTGTTGCCAATAAAATTATCATCCACCATGAACACGCCCCGGCGCCAACCTAACTCGTAGAGATAATCTAATTCTTTTAATAATTGTGCGGGGGTTTTGGTGCGGGGTTTACGACCGTAGAGAACGATAATATCGCAAAATTCGCACTGGAAGGGACATCCGCGCGAGAATTGTACCGACATGGAATCATAAGCTTCAAAATCGAGCAGATCGTAGCGTGGGATCGGGGTAATTGTCACATCGGGTTTTTCTGTGGTGCGGAAAACACCTTTAGTTTCTCCTCTTGCCAATGCTTCCACAAACATCGGGATGGTGATTTCTCCCTCATCGAGGATCAGAAAATCAGCCTCGGCCACTTCGTGGGGGATAGAAGTGGGATAGGGACCACCCACAGCCACCAGTTTACCCCGTTGCTTGGCTTCGTGAATTTGCTCGATTAAATCTTGACGTTGCACAATCATGCCCGAAAGAATCACTATTTCGGCCCAATCCCATTCTGCTTCTGTCACCGCCCGAATATTGCGATCAACCAGTTTAAATTCCCATTGCTGCGGTAAAATCGCCGCCACCGTCACCATACCCAGGGGAGGAAGTAAGACTTTGCGATCGACTAATTCCAGAATTTTGTTATAAGACCAGAAAGTCGGCGGAAAAACGGGATAAATCAGTAAGGCGCGCATATTCACTCCTCGCTCGATGGCGATCGATTCTTGACCTTTCGCTTGATTGTAATCTTTTTCGGTCAGGGATGGGAAAACCGTTATTTAGCCCTAGAACTAAGATCAGGCTTGATTTTCGGCCGCCATTGCCCACCCTTGACCCTGCCCCCATAAAAGTTTATGGTCAACATTAATAAAATTTATGTAAACAAATGTTGCATAGTCTGGGAAGTTATGTTACATTTAATATCAAGCACTTGAATCAAATGCAATTTTATTATAGGAAGGCAATTCACCATGGATAAGCAAGAAAACAAACTCGGCTTCACCGCTTTCGCTGAAAACTGGAATGGTCGTTTAGCCATGCTCGGTTTCGTCATTGGCGTAGCTACGGAATACTTAACCCACAAAGGTATCCTTGCTCAATTAGGCTTGATGTAATTTCAGCCTCGATTGCTGTGCATCTACAATCGTCTTGAATAAATTATCAAAAAAGGGAGGAGCATCGCTCTTTCCCTTTTTTAGTTGCAGGTTGGGGATGGGGGAGTGGGGTGATAGGGAAGTGGGGTGTGGGGTGTGGGGTAGATGATGTACTGGAAAATCTCTCAAGTAACCTTGTTTGAGAACACTTGTCGGCAATTCCTGTCTATGGTTAATTAAGAAAAATAAACTGTAGCGAAATATACTGTTTTTTCGTGTTCTAATGGGGATAGATAGGGGGAAAAAAATCATGTCGAAATCACTCTTTACCGATGCCAGCAGTCGCCTAGAACGCGCCCTTAAGTATGTCTCCATTTCCGATGATGCGATCGAGCGGTTAAAATATCCCAAAGCTAGTCTCAGCGTCTCCATACCCGTCCGTATGGACAACGGCACTTTAAGAATCTTCCAAGGCTACCGCGTCCGCTACGATGACACCCGCGGCCCCGGCAAAGGAGGGGTGCGCTATCATCCCAACGTCAGCATTGATGAGGTGCAGTCCTTGGCCTTTTGGATGACCTTTAAATGCGCCCTGCTGGATTTGCCCTTTGGTGGGGCTAAGGGCGGCATTACCCTCAATCCGAAAGAATTGTCAAAAGCCGAGTTAGAACGTCTTAGCCGGGGCTATATCGAGGGTATAGCCGACTTTATCGGTCCCGATATCGATATTCTTGCCCCCGATGTCTATACCAACGAGATGATCATGGGTTGGATGATGGACCAGTACAGCATCATTCAGCGTAAAATTAGTCCGGCGGTGGTGACGGGGAAACCTTTAACCATGGGAGGCAGTCGTGGCCGCGATACGGCGACGGGAACAGGAGCTTTTCATGTTATTCATTCTCTTTTGCCGAAATTAGACAAAAAACCGGCTAATACTACCGTAGCCGTTCAGGGATTCGGTAACGCCGGGGCCGTAGTGGCGGATCTCCTCGCCAAAGCCGGTTATCAAGTGGTGGCGGTAAGTGATTCCCAGGGCGGCATTTATCGGGAAAAAGGCCTAGATATTGCCAGCATTCGTGAGTATAAACAGGAACATCGCGGAATTACTGCTATTTACTGTGAGGGTACTGTGTGTAATATCGTCGAACACGAGGCGATTAGTAATGAAGAATTGTTAGCCCTAGATGTGGATGTTTTGATTCCGGCTGCCCTAGAAAACCAAATTACCGCCGAAAATGCCGATCGCGTGCGGGCAAAATATATCTTTGAAGTGGCCAACGGTCCGACTACCTCAGAAGCCGATCGCATTTTAGACTCAAAAGGGATTCTCGTTTTCCCCGATATTCTGGTTAACGCCGGTGGGGTAACGGTGAGTTATTTTGAATGGGTGCAAAATCGCAGCGGTCTTTATTGGCGATTAAACGAGATCAATGAGCGCTTAAAAGAAAGAATGGTGACAGAAGCGGAAAAAGTCTGGTCTTTCGCCCAGGAGTTCGATATATCTCTGCGTAACGCCGCCTACGCCCAGGCGATTGCTCGTCTCGGAGAAGCCCTAGATGCCAAGGGAACCCGCGATTATTATCAAAATAAGACGGGAGCTTAAGGTCGTCAGGAGTCGGTCGTCGGTCGTCAGGAAATAAATAGGGTGATAGGGTTTTGGGGTGATAGGGTGATGAGACAACTTCCCCACTTCCCCACTTCCCCAGGAAAAACTTTTTGCCGCAAACCCTAAATAGGGCTTGCTGAATAAATCTAAAAACCTTGTTGGATAAGACTTTTGGACTTTTTTCCCCTCAAAAAGTACCAGATATGGGAGTGATCAGGGGGAAATTCAGGGACTTTTTCCCTGAAAATTAGGTAATTGACCCCC
>NZ_JAPZQJ010000382.1:0-1661 GCF_027530405.1 Microcystis sp. LE19-41.2A
AATCCTTATCTGGCAAGAGACTTAATTGATTAGTTCGCTCTAGATAAAAAACAATTGACAAAAATCGCTAAATGCCTTTCTCTATAAGGGTTCCATCCCTTATAACCCCCGTCCATTGCATAACACAAACCGAAGAGCCAGATTGACTTCATACAGAAATCTCCACTAATTGCTGATTCTCTTTTCGATCAAGTAATTTTTTTTCATGAGAAACTTCTAACCAGCCTTCTATTGCCTCTTTAACCATGACCATCAAATCATCATAATTTTCTGCCCAAGTATGACAACCAGACAAAGCTGGTACATTTGCACACCAAACATCATCTTCTTGCCAGACAACCACTTTGATATTCATAATAAATATTTTTTATTGACTGAGATTTATTTTAATAATAACATAAACTTGTTTTTTTGTGTAAGCCGATCTTTTAGGGTGCGTGTTTGCATCGATAATCTCTGACAAAAAAACAAATTAATAATCCGCAACCCACGCAGCAACTTAATTATTAAATTAGTGCGTTACGCTTTGGCTAACGCACCTACGATTTATGTTTATGTTTGTGGCTAAATTGACAAAAGTTGCTCAAAATATAGCCTTAACAAGATAAATCGGCCTATTCCTAGTTAAGCTGAGTTGAGGATAAGCCGAAACCCTAATTTTACCCTAGCTGGTTAGCTCTATTCTTTCGTGGAAGTTGTGACCAAATCTTCTTAGTCCGAACTAACTTAGCTGACAATTAATTCTTTGTACCAATACCATCACACAAATGCCTATCTTCCTCCTCAACACCAGAATTAGGATTGTGCAAATAAGCCCGTACCCAAGCGCAACTCCGCCCCATTAAACCATCTAAACCCCAACCATATTCTCCATTCCACAGTTTGATAGTCTTGTCATGACTACCGGTCGCTAAAGTCTTACCGTCTGGACTAAAACTCACAGTATAGACACTGCCATTATGCCCAGTGAGAGTGCGGATTTCTTCCCCTGTCTCTACATCCCACAGCTTGATTGTGTTGTCACCACTACCGGTCGCTAATGTCTTACCGTCGGGGCTAAAACTCACGCTATTGACAGTCTCATTATGCCCAGTGAGAGTGCGGATTTCTTGACCTGTCTCTACATCCCACAGTTTGATTGTCCTGTCATAACTACCGGTCGCTAATGTCTTACCGTCACTACTAAAACTCACGCTATAAACATGGCCATTATGCCCCTTGAGAGTGCGGATTTCTTGACCTGTCTCTAGATTCCACAGTTTGATTGTGGTGTCTTCACTACCAGAGGCTAATGTCTTACCGTCACTACTAAAACTCGCGCTATAAACATGGCCATTATGCCCCTTGAGAGTGCCGATTTCTTCCCCTGTCTCTACATTCCACAGTTTGATTGTCTTGTCTTCACTACCGGTCGCTAAAGTCTTACCGTCGGGGCTAAAACTCACACTCCAGACACCATCATTATGCCCTACTAAGCGATTAGATTCCCTTCCTTCAATTAGAATCTTCTGCAAAGCATCAATTACCTTCGTGTTGCTTGCGTTGTGTTTCTGCAAAATTTTTCCTGCCTTAATCGCTTCAACAATAGCATCTAATTCTTTTCCCTCTTCATTAAAGAGATGCAAAGAATAACCACTGAGAGAATTTGCTAAACTAAGTTC